>LVBU01000165.1 GCA_001603185.1 Thermotogales bacterium Thermo_02
GTATATAAAGCTCGGAGTCGGTTGGAAGGTCACGCAGATGATGAGGGATCAGGACAAAGACAAGAAAGTCGATCCAACCGCTCTCAAGTGGATTCTGAAAGAGATGGCCGAGAAAGAGCTTATGTATGGGTTGAAGCCGATCGAACACGTTATACCTTTGGACAAAAACGTGTATGTCGGCATCAATGGCAGGAAGTTCTTCGCAAGAAACACAGGCCAGACATATTCGGTAGAGTATCAGATCAAGAAGGATGGCAACGAAGACAATGTTTGGGATGTCGATTGTGTCCTGAAAGTTACCGATCAAGATGGACTTGACAGCGTCTTTGTCGGCCAAGGTCACGCCAGCCCTTCAAATGTCTATCGAAAGGATTGGATTAAGGACATGGCCTACAAGAGGTCTCTTGCGGATGCTCTTGAATCTGCGTTCCCAATCGGAGCGAGCTACGAAAAGGCTCCAATGATTCAGGACTTCGAAGAAGCAAGATCTCTCCAGAATAATTCAAAGCCTGAATTGGTTGCAAGCGCCGATAACCTATAATCCGCTTCATTCCGCTCCTGGTTCGCCAGGGGCGGCTTTTTCTAAGAGGTGATTGATGTGCACAAAACAAGGACGAAACGGCCTGATTTGAGAACGAACAGGCCCACTCAAGAAACGCCTTGGGAGATTTACGAATGGAGAAAGCAAGTGATCATAGCTACCTCGAACAACATAGAACAAGATCTCAAGAAACTGGCAGAAGAACTCGGCTTGTGAGGTGAGTGTATGAACATATGGGATCTTGAGGGAAGATTCTGGAGGGAACACGAAAGGGCTGCTTTCAATAAAGGCGCATTCTATTTGTACTTTCGGTTGATCCACGAAGCAAATAAAGCCTTTTGGAAGAGTCCAATAGTGGTCTCCTGGAACTACCTTCAGAAGACGCTAGGAATATCATCAGATACTCTCGGGCGCGCAATAAGTGATCTCAAGTCCAGGAATTTGATCACCTATAAGAAAGCAAACAAGACTTCTTCTTTCTGGTTTCCTGAAGTAAACAAGTTGGATGATCAAACCGAGAATCACTTGGATAATCAAAGTAATGAATCTAATCACTTTGATAATCAAAGCCCAAATCAAAGTGGGAATCAAAGTGATGATCAAAGTGATCGCCTTCCAAAACCCGACAATTCAAGCGAATCTGAAGGGCCTCTAAGACTTAAAGACTTTAAGATCTTAAAACAAGATCTTAAAGAGCACGCTCCTTCAGAAAGAGACGGAAAACCCAACTACATTCAACTAATCGAAAAAGCCTTGCGGGATCAAGTAAAAGAACCTCACAGGATCATTCCTGTCATCATAGCTCAAAGAGATCCTTCAGACTATCCGTTTCTTCTGTGGCTTATCAAAACAACAGATTTCTCGAAAGTGAAAAACCCTGTCGCGTATCTCAACAGCTTCTTCATGGATGACCAGCAAAGCTTTGAGAAGAGAACTCAATTTCAGGAGATGCAGGGAATACTTCAAAAAGCCAGAGCAGCAAAGGCCGCCCGGGAATTCGAGAAGGTGATCGCGGATGCACATTGAAGACGCGACGATACTGGCTTCTCTCATTCTGTCTCCCGAAGCGAGATATACATTCCCGCTCATAGATCCAAAACTTTTGAGAGATGACGACGCTCGCCAAGCATGGCTATGTTTGAAAAACCATCTGGATGTCTCTCCCGAAGAGCTTCTGGCGTTTCTCGCAAGGGAGACTGACCTGAAGGACTTCAAGTGGATGGACCACGGAATCTTCCAGGACGACATGGCCGCCCGGGCCGTGAAAGATTACTACCAGGAGACGCTGAGGGTCAAGCTGGCGAATACGCTCAGTGGCCTCGCGAAGAAAGTCGCCGACAGGGAGATGACGGTCCAAGAAGCTCTCGATTCCGCATGGTCTTTTCAGGAGAAGCTGGTAACCGAATCGGAGGCAAAGGACCTCGAGAGGGTCGCGAACGAAACCTGGGATGTTCTGGAACTCGTGTGGTCCGGAGAAAGGAAGGCTCTCGACTGGCCGTGGTTGAATGTCGAAGAGCTTGCGAACGGACTCTGGGGAGGCGAACTCGTCATCGTGGCCGGGAGACCGTCGATGGGGAAGTCGGCATTTATGATGAACGCTGGCCTGAAGTGGGCCGAAAAAGGGCGGAAGGTCTGCCTCATATCTATCGAAATGAAGGCTATGGAACTTCTTCTGAGAATGAGTGAAAGAGAATTTGACTTCTCGCTCTCCAGGAACGTCAAGTCTTTCGCGGGAGACAACCAAAGCGGTAACAGAGCGAAGCTCCAGAAGACTTTTTCGAGGATCATGAGGCTCCCGATGTGCATTGTGGATTCGGGGAAAAACAACATTCATGAAGTGATTACGACCATAAGGAACCTGAGAGTCACGAAAGGAATCGAGGTCTTTGTTGTTGACTACTTGCAGCTCATGGCAGGAAAGGCGAGAAACAGAGATCAGGAGATCGGAGAGATTACCCGGGCGTTGAAACGCGTGGCAATGGAGTTGAACGTCCCGATCATTTGCGGAGCTCAGTTGAACAGAGAGACAGAAAAGAACGAGGCTGCGATCCCTTCGCTGGCTAACCTGAGGGAATCGGGGAACATCGAGCAAGATGCCGACCTCGTAATGTTTCTGTACCGCCCGTGGTACTACGGCATGAAGAAAGAGCTTGCAAGGAAAGCCGGGAACAAGACAGATGATTCGGTTGAGATAAGAGACGAGAAGAGGCTAGACATAATCGTGGCAAAGCAAAGGAACGGTTCGACCGGCGCGGTAACTCTCGAGTACGATCTGAACCGCCAGACTATCGAGGACAGGAGGTAAAACATGAACTGCTACGACTTTCACGGAGACAGGTTGAGAGAACTTCGCCAGGCGATGGAGATCACCCAGAGGGAACTGGCCAGCTATGTCGGTGTCTCGTATGCGATGCCCAGTTTCTGGGAAGCCGGAGGTAATAACCCCTCCGGAGAAAACCTGAAGAAGATGATAGACCTCTTCGGCGTTCCCATGAGCTTCTTCACTTCCGAGTTCAGGGACGAGATCCCGCTGGCGGCGTTCAGAAGAAAAGACGCTGTGAAGAGGCTCTGCTCGGAGGCGTATGAGAGAAGGCAGATCGAAGAGAGAAAGGCCGCCGGGGAGACCACGAAAGACGAGAAACTTCTGGCCGTGAGTCGGGTCCTCGGTGTCCCGGCGGAGGTCATCGAGAACATTGAGAAGAGTTTCTCGGGGATCCAGAAGGCGGTTGAGTATTCGCGGATGATCAATACTCAGATGACGAACCTCAGACAAATTCAGGATCAGATAGACGGGTATGTCTCGAAGGTACACGAGAAGTCTCTGGAGCTGGAAGACCTTCGGAAGAAACTCGTCGAGCTCTCCGAAGAGGTAAATGGTTCCGGGGACCTGGTGATACTAGCGAAGGAGGCGGGGTGAATGCTTATAGCGGTTGTCGTTAACGCTTTCTGGGCGGCTTTGTTTGCTTTGTACGTGACCATCACGAGCAAAAGAACCGAGGAACTTTCAGAACAGGCAAATCGACTTGCCGAGCAGACAAAACAGCTCCGAAAAATTAAGAACGAAAACGCCGAACTGAAGGCCGAAAATCGCAACCTGAAGACTCAGCTAAAGGAACAGACGGTTGGTGGGTTTAAGGGGGAGAAAAATGACCAACACTAAAATCGAATGGGCGGACGCAACATGGAATCCCATCACAGGCTGCTCGAAGATAAGCGAAGGCTGCGAACACTGCTATGCAGAACGTATGGTGAAGAGATTCCCGAAAATCTATCCGAACGGCTTCGCACCAACGTTCCACGCAAACCGTCTGGAAGATCCGCTTCACTGGAAGAAGCCGCGAAGGATCTTCGTCTGCTCAATGGGCGACCTCTTCCATAAAGATGTTTCTATCGAGTGGGTGTGCAAGGTCTTCGATGTTATGAAACGCTGTCCTCAGCACACTTTCCTATTGCTGACGAAAAGGCCGGAGATCGCAAAGGCTTTCACGGAAACCATGTTTCACTTCGGTTTTCTCGGCTCTCCAGAACCACCTGACATCATCAAAACTCGTTTCTCTCACGTCTGGCTCGGAGTCACAATTGAATCGCTGGAAAATCTAGGTAGAGCCGAGATTGCGCTTCAAACAGGCTTCAAACACAAGTTCGTTTCGCTTGAGCCGATGCTTTCTTCATTCCCCATCGGTCAGTATCTATTCCCCGCAGAACACCGAGATTACTTCAAATGGGTAATAGTCGGCGGGGAAACTGGTCCGGGCGCAAGATTGATGAAATATGACTGGGTAATGTACGTCCTGGACGCTTGCAGAAGACATAAGATCCCGTTCTTCTTCAAGAAGTGGGGCGGCGGGAACAAAAGCAGACTGCTTGACGGCAGGGAATGGAACGAATTCCCAGAGGCTATGAAATGACGTGGCTTATGGGTTATTTACTTGTCCTGATCGCAGAAGTCTGGGTAATAGCTATACAGCTAAGCGACATAAAAAAAGAGCTGAGGAAGATCCGGGAGGCCAAAGAGAAGGAGGTTAAGAAGTGACCCAATACAAACCAGTAGTGATTCTCAAAGAGATCGAAGGCAGGATGGTCAGGGTAATGGCGCAGAGGTTGATGAAGGAGGTCACGGAATGAAATACGATACACAAGGCTTTGATCCGAACGTAGTTGACGAGATCCGCACGGTCTTCGACCGGGGAGAAGACATCGACAGGATAGACATCGAGGACCTGTTTCTCGCCATAGACTTCTGGCGACGCGGTCTCGACGAAGAACATAAGCTCACGGTCCGGCTGTTCCAAGCTCACGTCCTCAACTTCTTCACGTATCAGGAGAAATCGAAGCGGACCATGAACATGAGCCTTCCACAGAAAGACCAGCTAAACAACTACGTGTTCGGTCTTGTCGGTGAAGTCGGAGAGACTGTGGATCTTCTCAAGAAGTACTTCTACCACGGCCACGAGATCGACAAACCAGAACTGAAGAACGAGCTGGGTGACATCCTCTGGTATGTCTCCGCGATTGCTTCTCTTTTCGATCTCGACCTTCAGGAGATCGCTCAGGGGAATATCGAGAAGCTGGAGAAGAGATACCCGGAAGGGTTCAGTTCAGAAGCGAGTATCGAGAGGGAGGGAAAATGAGAAAAACCGACAAGTTTCTCGAAAAGCAGAGAGAAAAAATCTTATCACCAGAACGACTGGAGAAGAAAATGACGAAGCTCATGGTGAACGACGCGAGAAAAGCCGAGGGCTCTCGAAAACGAATAAAGGAAGGTGGATAGATGAAGCAATACTGGTGTGAATGTGTTTTTCAGTCAAGGCTCGCAGGTTTCGCCAGGCTGGTCGTGGAAGTGCAGGGGTTAAACGAAGGAGACGCCTCGGATAGAGCGCAGTCTCTTCTAGGGCCACATTGGGCCTTTGTATCCAGCCGGCAAATCACAAGCTTGAAGACCGTGGAGGTGGATTAGAGTGTTCATCCCCGTAGAAGCCAGAGTGGAAATAGAACATGTGGTCAATAGCAGGTTTATCAGAGAAATGTATGTTGAGTTTGGTGGAGACGCCCCGCTGGAATGGGCCATAGTTGCGATTATTGAAAATAGAGAGAGGGTAGTCTTGGAATCACATGAAGATGAAGACTGGATAAGGGGAGCTTTTCGTGAACTGCTTGAAAAACTGAATTGGGAGGTGGATCGCTAGTGCCTTTCTTCAGATTCGAGCTCGAGAGACTAGACAAGCTTGGAGAGAGTTTCTCCACTACCGTTGAAGAAGACAAACCGTGGCCGGCCGCGGAAAAAGCGAAGAGAGAAGCGGGAAAGAGAATGCCCGGCAGCAGGTGGAGAGTAAAGAGCTGGAAAAGATTGACAAAGGAGGTCCCGAATGGTTAGAAGGAAATGCCCGGTCTGTGGGAACTACTCTTTCAGCAGCGTCTCCCAGGAGGCGTGGAACTGCCAGAAGTGCGGGTGTCTTTTGACACCCGATCTCAATGAGGAGGAACGCGATGGAAAGGATTAACCTGACGGTCTTTCGTAAGTTTCTTTCCGAATCCGGTCTGACTTTCAAAGAACTCGCGAAACATGAGATTTATAAGAAGCAGATCGCAGCGATCCTCGAAGGCAGGACAAAGAAGATCCCTTACAGAGAGGCCGTAAAACTCTCTCGTGTCTTCGGAATCCCTTACAGGGAACTGTTCCCAGACACCCGGAAGATCGAGAGTATTATAAGAGCGTTTGCGGAGGTGGAGTGAATGAAATACATCGTGATATTGCACAAGAAGTATCGGATTTGCGATGAGAAGAAAGTACCAGTCGAAGCCCAGAGCGCAGCAGATGCAATGATGATTGCCGGAAAGGATCCCGAAAACTCGGAATACTACGTTTACGGCGTTAGGCAGGTGGACGAATGAGCATATCTTTCAACAAGGTCCTACTCGTCGGCAGGTTGACAAGAGATCCTGAGACCAAGTTCGCGGCAAGCGGAACCCAGATCTCCACGTTCAATATCGCAGTTGACAGAGACTACCCAAAGGAGTCGGATACGACCGACTTCATCCGCGTCGTGACATTCGGAAAGACAGCCGAAAACGTCGGTAAGTACATGGTTAAAGGGAAATTGGTTCTGGTAGAGGGATCTCTCCGAATAAACAAATGGGAAAGAGATGGGGAGAAGAAGCAGAATGCCGAAGTAGTCGCCACGAACATACGATTTCTCGAGGCAAAAACAAAGCTACAGGGGAATGGCGAGACTTTCACAGGAGACTCTTCCGAAAGTGAAGACGTCGCTTTCTTCGGGAGCGATGATCACGGAAGTGACGATATACCGTTCTAAGGAGGGAATAATCGTGTGGATTACGATCATAATGATTGCCTGGAGCACCTTCATTCTCGGGTATGTTTTCTCGGGTCTACTTGGTTCAAGCGCACGTGAAGAACTCGAGTCTCAGAATGCGCACCTCAGAAAGGAAGTTTCAACTCTTCGCGCCGAGATCGAAATCATGCAGAAGGAGCTGAACTTCAGGGAGAAGATAATCAGGGAAAAATCAGCAGTCTGAGGAGGTTGCAATGAAACCAGCTGACAAAGCTAAAGCCGTCGCAATTGCGTATCCGACATATTCAATTCTCAAACGACACGAGAAGAAACTCAAAGAGAACATAGAACACCTCGGGAAGATGAAGGCTTCAGAACCCATCGATCAACTGTATCTCCATCTTTCTCGTATGTGCGACTTTCTGAAACTGTATGAAGAGATGGAAGAAAACAATCTGGAAGACATGAGAAGGTGAGGGCCTTGGCGGAGGCTCCCGTCTTCTCAAAGCAGGAGTGGAGCATGAAAGATTCGTTGTGGACCATCGTGTTACGAGTTGTCGAGGGAAAAATGTTAGCCCCTAAGCAGGTCCAGCAATTGTGGACCGAAAAAGAGGTAATCGAAGAATACGTGGCTTCCATGCTCTTTGCCTCCTCGTCAGTAGTTTACACCGTAAAAGACAGAAGGGACCCAAACGAAAAACACTTCCTGGACGGTTGCGCCACCAGGGTCCTCGAGATTATGCACGAAGCGTACGATGCCCTGTCGGAAGATGGAGATCGACAGGCATGGCAGTGGAGGTTCGTCGAACGCATGACGCTCGAAGAAGTGGGGCAATTGATCGCCGACGCGCCGAGAGGTTGCAGGGACGCCGGAGCCTTCTGGAGGATGAAGGCTAAGAGAAAGCTAGACCATGTTGCGTTGATACTGGCCAGGAAAATGTGTAAAGGGGTTTCACCCACAACTGATGGTTTATAGAAAAACTCCACCCACGATCGCTTGCAATCTTTGTTACTTGTATGCTAAAATATGATAGTGCTAAAAAACTGAAAAGGCCCTTTCGGGCCTTTTTTTATGCTATCAAGCCGTGCGGGTTTGATTATGTGGAATTGAAGGACTACGGCTTTGGTGTTACGTAACACGCCATAACATATCATAACAAGCTGGAGGTGATGACATGCCTAGACTCACCAAGGTTGAACAATACAAACTTGAAAAAGAAGTTCTCGACTGGTCTGGCCAGGGTATGTCATCCAGGGAAATTTCTGAAAAGATAGCTGAGAAGAACCTAGTTGTATCATATGGAGCAATAGCATCCTTTCTGAAGTCTGTCAGGAAAGAGAGAGCCGAAACATCGAGGGCGATAGTCCAGGAACATATGCAGAAAACTCTCCCGGACGATCTCGAGCTGCTTGACGAGATGAACCAGGAACTGGCCGAGTGGTTCAAGGATGAATCGCTCTCGAAGAGGGAAAGGTTGAGGATATACGACAGCCTTCTCAGGGGAATAGACATGAAGCTCAAGAACTCCGGCGCCGGCGAGAACAGTACAGAAGACTTCCTGAACGCTCTGAAAGAGCGCTGGGGGATATGAAGAAAGAGACATTCCTTGCCGACATAGGTTTCGTACCTCATACCGGCGGCCAGCACGAAGCCTTCATGTCTGATGCGAGGTTCAAGATCTTATGCAACGGAAGGCGCTGGGGGAAGTCGCTATACGCTGCAGTAGAAGCTATCAACTATCTTTTCAGGGAGAACAGGAGAGTCTGGGTAGTGGGACCTACCTACGACCTATCCAGGAAAGTCTTCAGAGAGATCTATCGTTATGTCAGACCCAGAAGAAAGATCTGGCACCCGGACGGTCACTGTACCGACTCGAAATCCGAGATGCGGATCCTCACGAACTGGGGCACGGAAATACTCGGCAAATCTGCGGACAATCCAGACTCTCTCATAGGTGAAGGACTGGACCTGCTGATAATCGATGAAGCGGCCAGGATAAAGGAATCCATCTGGGACGAGAACCTTCGGCCTACGCTTACGGACAGGCAGGGCAAGGCGATAATCATTTCCACTCCCAAAGGACGCAACTGGTTCTACCGACTGTGGACAAGAGGGAAAGACCCTCAATTCCCTCTATACAGCTCCTGGCAGCATCCAACAGTCGATAACCCTCATATATCACCTGAAGAGATAGAAGAAGCGAGAATGACGCTTCCTGACAGAGCATTCAGGCAGGAATACCTTGCCGAGTTTCTCGAGGATACCGGTGGCGTGTTCAGAAACGTGAGGAAACTTATCAGGAAAACTTTCAGAGATCCCAAGCCAGGAGAAAGATTCTTCATAGGCGTTGATCTTGCTAAATACATGGATTTCACGGTAATTACAGTCCTTGACGAGAGAGGAGATCTCGTTTACTTTGACAGGTTCAACCACATAGACTGGAATATTCAGAAAGATAGGATCAGATACATAAGCAAGAGGTACCCGGGGAAGGTCGTGCTTGACAGCACCGGAGTAGGGGATCCGATATATGAGGAACTCAGAAGAGAAGGTCTCAATATCGAGGGTTTCAGATTCTCGTCGTCTTCAAAAGAACAGCTTATAAACAACCTATCAATGCTAATAGAACAGGGAAATCTTCACTACGAGGATATCCCCGAGCTTATTAACGAGCTCGAGATCTTCGAGTACCAGATAACACCTTCAAGGAATTTGAAAATGAGCGCTCCGGAAGGGTATCACGACGACTGCGTGATTTCCCTGGCACTTGCCGCCTGGGGCTTCCGCGGATCGTCGAAACCTGTCTTCTTCTCCAGGTCCGACAACTATTGAGGTGATATAGATGGGTATATTCAATGTGTTCAAGAAGAAAGAACAACCGAAACCGGCAGCCGGTCAAGTCGGAATAGTTGACTCCAGTTCTTCGGGATCGACGGGAGCGACGTTGAGTCCTTCCATTATCGCCGACATGCAAAAGGACGAGACCATCGCCGCGGGTCTAAGGTTCATATCGAGTTCGGTCGTATCAAAGATTGAAAGGTACTCGAACTCAGACACAGATGTCGGAAGATTTGTCAGCGACGTGATAGAAAACCTGGAGAACTCTCCGGCTTCTCTCTTCAAGAAGATGTTGGAAGACATGCTCTCGTACGGCTGGGCGGCAGCCGAGATAGTCTGGCAAAGCTCAGAGGGGAAGCTCTGGATAGAGAAAATAGTTCCTTATGCTCCGGGCCAGATGTCATTCTATCCCGAAAGCGCTCCTGAATATATCAAGCTGACCACTTCAAAGGGTGAGTTTCACATTCCTCTATCCAAGATGTTCATACTCAGAAACGGCGAAGGCCTCTACGGGGAATCGATGTTGAAAACCTGTTATCGCGCCTGGGATTTCAAAAGAAAGCTCTTCAAGATCTGGGCGACCGGTCTGGACAAGTACGCATTGCCTCTCATACACGGCAAGACTGAGAATGTTCAGATGCTGGATAACAACGGCAATCCGGTGTCTTCAGTGGAGGTCCTGAATAATCTCCTGAGTGACTTCTACTCCAAGACCGCGATTTCCACCGACAAGAACACCGAACTG
Organism: Thermotogales bacterium Thermo_02; assembly: GCA_001603185.1. Classification (GTDB taxonomy): domain Bacteria; phylum Thermotogota; class Thermotogae; order Petrotogales; family Kosmotogaceae; genus Mesotoga. The sequence continues at coordinate 10,419 of LVBU01000165.1, forward strand.
ACAATACTCGAAGCGAATTCGAAGAACCTCTCCGATCAGTTCAGAGCAGCGATAGAGTACGCGAACACTCTCATATACAGAAATCTCGGCCTTCCTCAATTGTTGTTGACAAACGAATACGGCGGGGCTTACGCTCTTGGGAAGGTTCATATCGACATGGTCCAGAGCTTCACGCAGTCTATGGCCGAATCTCTCATAGATTCTTTCGTGGACCAAGTAATCGCAAAGCTCATAGACTTCAATTTCGCAACTGTCGATAGTTATGGTGAATTCGCGGTTGTCCGTGAGCAGACGATGGAGGAGAGAAAGAATCTCGCGGCCTTTGTCGAAACCATAGGCCGCGCCGGAATCCTGGACAACATTTCGGATGCGGACAGGAGATGGGCCAGAGCGTTGCTCGGAATGCCTGAAGAAGAGGAATAGCCATGAATGTCGCTTCGTTTCTCAGGATTCACAAGAGAGCCGAAAGCAGAATCCTTAGAGCATTCAGCATCCCGTCTGGCAGAGAAGCCTATGACGGGAAAAGAATAGTCATAGACCGCATGGCGATAATGAATGCCCTGGAAGCTGTCTTTCTTCTGTCGAAGGCTTTATCTATCTATGACCTCAAGCGGAGAGAGCGGAAAAGAAAGATCAAGCAATACAGTGAAGACGACCTTCTCGGAGAGATCTTGAAAGCGTTAGACTTCAGGGAATACGAGAACACAGCTAAGCGGACGGTAAGGGAGATAAGAGAAGACCCTGGCTCATATCTGAAGCCTTCTCCCTTTGTAGATGAGTTCCTGAAAGAGTACGCTTTCGCTCTTGCGAGGCCGTTCGAACAACACTCCAGAGAGATTGAAGAGGCGGTTCGCAGAGGAATGTATGAAGGGAAGGCCTACCTGGATATAGCAGAGGACCTCGAGAAAGTCATGGGCGGCTACCTGAACAGGGCCGATGTGATCGCAACCACCGAGAGCACCAGGGCGTTTTCTCTGGGGATCCTGGACGCCGGAATAGAATCGCCTGTCGTTGATGGGTTCCAGCTTATTGCCGTAATGGATAACCGTACCACGTCAATTTGCTCTGAGAGAGACCGCCTGGTCATCCCAAAAGACGATCCGGATCTCCTGGCAGAGAACACCCCGCCGCTACATCCTCGATGTAGGAGCACCCTGGTTCCTCACACAATCTACGATCCTAAAGGGAAAACACTATCGAGAGAGGAGATGGAAAGAATACACAGCCATCATCCCGAAGCGGTCCCCGTTAACAGGCAGGTCGACAGAGACGTTGTCAAAGCTCTCATAAGCAGCAAAAGACAGACTCCAACTTTCCCGGTCACTGAAGATGTCAAGAGAATAGTTGAAAGAGCGAAGAGGCTCACTCCTGAAGAACACGCAAAACAGGTGCTGGGGGTAGAATGTGATTACAGGGGCATAGCCGAAGAATTGGCCGAGGAGATAAACACTACGCTCGAAGAGCTGAAAGAGAAGTATCCTCAGGTCTGGGAACACTTCAACGGGATCACGTCCACTAGAAATTCAAGGGAAGCCTGGACGAAGTTCTTCGAGAAGAACTATCCGGATGCTTCTCCCGAACAGATAAAAGACGTGGTGACCAGGCAGTTGAGAAAGATACAGCCCAATGTCATCGCTTATACCGCACAGGGATTTGACAAGATAGTAGTCAAGAGTTCTCTCTGGGAGAGAGCAGCTGAACTACGAAAGATCATCGCGGATGACCACAAAGCGGGATGGTCGGCAGTTCATGACGTGAGAGGGATTGTCAGTCACGAATTCGGCCATAGGATCGACTACTATCTCAGAGATACGGGGAAGAGTGCACAATTCACTTCATGGTTCTCGAAAGTGAGAAAAGATAACGGGATCACGCTCAGCGACATCTCGGGGTATGCCAGAGATTTTGGTCTGGTGGAGGCGTTCGCTGAACTCTTCGGTGGCTACGTGACAGGCAGAAAGGAGCAAGTATTTGTTCTGTTCGGCGACTGGTTGAAGGGGGTGTTATAGTGCAGTTCAAGAAACCTGATTGGTGGGACGAATGGGTTGAAGTTGATGAAGAAAAGCTCTTGAGGGGTGAAGATGGCTGGTCTCTCAAAGAGGGAGCTCCTTCGAGAGTAAAAAGAGAGTTCAAAGCGATTATTGAGATGATAGAGATCCCACAATCTCTGCGCAAAGACTAGCAAGTGGAGAAAACGTGAAGAGGAGGCTTCGGCCTCCTTTTTTGTTGGAGGCTGAGGTGAACACAATGATTGAGAAATATCTAGCAGAAATCGCTAGAACAGGCGGCTTCTGGTACCGGCTGCTGCCTTACATGGAATTTCAGGACCCGCGGTACGGAAAGGTCTCTCTAACGAAAGATCTGGCGAAAAGGATTGAGGATAACTTCAAGAGAGGAGTCCCCGCCTACGAACTCTCGCTGGACATCGATCACGGGAAAGACCCGAACCATCCCGGGGCTTACGGAAAGATCTCGAAAGTAGAGGCTAGAGACGACGGCCTCTGGGTGTATTCCGAGCCTGATCCCGAGGGCGTGGAGCTTATAAAACGGAAGAAGTTCAAGTACATGAGCGCCACATACTCGGATAAGTACGTCGACAAGAAGAGCGGCCAGGATTCCGGTCCCGTCCTCAGAGGAGCGGCACTGACCAATATGCCAGCAGTACCGGAT
>LVBU01000166.1 GCA_001603185.1 Thermotogales bacterium Thermo_02
AAGAGTCTAAGTATAAGCATAACGATACATGGAGCCAGCACCAACTTAAGAAGGCTATACAGTAACACTCTTCTGTCTGCTGCCATTTTCCTGGTATTGACGCCCGCGAGTGTCACTCCGACCACGACCATTGCCAGAGGTATAGTACTCTCACCCAGTAAGCTCAACGACTCATCCAGAAAGGACGGCAATGGAATTGAAAAGACGAAAATCAGGAAACCGATCATAATCGAGATCGTACCGGGATTCAGAAGCGCTCTCGCCGGAGCTCCTTTCTTGCCTCCTGTCATTATCCTTATTCCAGTTGTCCAGGTCAGGACGTTGAACCAGACATTGAATACGGCGGCGTAGAAGACACCCTCTCTGCCAAGAACAAGCTCGACTACCGGATAACCAAGATATGCAACATTGCCAAGAAGCGAAGCGTAGAGGAAGACCGCTCTGGAACTACCGGAAAGGCAAAGAAATCTACTCGCAGTGATACCAATCAGCCAGAGCATCGCATATAGGACTCCGCCGGCGATCAGAAGAATGACCGAATTAGAGAACATCTCGGGTGAGAACTGAAATTGCATGGAATTAATGACAAGTGCGGGTAAAGCAATATACAGAACAAAAACCGACAAAGCCTTTGAAAAGGATTCTTCGACAAGCCTGATCCTTCTTATAACGTAACCTACACCAATCAGAACAAAGAAAGTCAGTACTTTACTGAAAATGCTACTCATCGATTCTTATTCTACTATGCCAATAAGAAAAGCGCCTCTTCTTTCGAGGCGCTTTTCTCATTGAATAGAGTTACAGCTTCTTGGTACGCCAGGCGTGCAGCGCGAGAGATAAGCCGATAACTCCGTAAGCTATGAAGACTCTGAAATACTCACCTATCTGCGATTGCCCGAACAGACGCTGACCGGCGACCGGAGAGACCACAAACAACGTATGAAAAAGCACAACGCCAATGAGTGCGTTCCAGATTGTGGCACGCTTGGTGCTTGCTCCTCCGACCAGCAGTGCAGCTATTGCAAACATTCCGACCTGTTCGTGCGAGGCGTAAGTATTTAGTGTTCCAATGTCTTGCAACCAGATCAGCTGTCCCCATGCGGCCAGAACAGTCGAAAACATGACTGCGATGACTCTTATCTTGTTGACTTTGATACCCGCTACTTCGGAAACATACATATCCTGACCAGTAGCCCTGATCTGTTGCCCAAGCTTGGTACGCATGAAGAAATAGATGAACAGGCACAGGCCGGCAACAACAAGTAACGGAACAACAGGTATACGAATCATACCTATGCGAGGGAGGATAAGGTTGTTAAGAGCACCGCCAATTGAGCGAATCGGACGACCAACAGGATTGAAAAGATCCACGGTGATTCGCAGACCGACTCCTCCGGGCAGTACCATTCGCGGGTTTGTCATGGGGATAACGGTCCCTATTCCGATCAAGAAGATCAATTGGTAGATACCGTTTGCAAAAAAGCCCAGCATCAGTGCGGTAATCATTTCTCTTCCTTTTGCCGCGTTTAAGGTCTTACCCACCAGCCAGCCAAGGATCAGAGCGATCGGCGCAGAAATGATTGCAGAGAAGAGGAACCCACCAAGCCCTCCTTGCCAGCGAAAGATAGCAAGCATAGTATTATCGGCAGGCATTGTGGTCATCCAGTGGGTGATCATAATCACGGCCGCCTGGCCAGACATTGCACCAAGCACGATCGCGAAATTCAGTCCAAGTCCCGCAATGACGGGTATGATCAGAGCCAATACCAGGAAGGAGTTTCGAGAGAGACGCGTAATCACTTCCTGAAGCAAGAAGAGCGGATCCATCTGAGACGCGACCACCAGGAGGATCGACAGAGCCGCAAATACGATGGGCACTGCATTCTTAATCAATAAATCCTTTGTTCGCATCTCACCTTCCTCCTTTCCCTGAGCCCCTAGTAAGGGCGTATACAATCATCCCATTGGCAATGATCAGACGAGCAATCTCAGTGATGTCTCCTGTAATAACCTGTGCGGTAACCGGCAGTGAAATCGTCAAGAGAGTCTGAAAAAGCAGCGTCCCGACTACAACGTTGGTGACTGATGCCTTGCGCAAAGATGCCCCTCCAATTAGGATGGCTGCAACTGCAGGGAACGCCATAAACATTGGACCGGTGTAAAGTTGAAGAAAACCGTAGCTTTGTGCGTATGCAACAATCCCTATACCACCCAGAACATTTGACATCACAACGGCAATAGTCCGCATGCGTTTAGTGTTTACTCCTGAAGCTATTGCATAACTCTCGTTTTGACCGGTAGCATCTATGGCCAATCCCGCCTTAGTTCTGAAAAAATAGTACAGTATCACGCAGAATAGAGCGAAGAAAAGGAGTAACCCTGTGGGAACAGCCATTCCGCCTATTTCGAAACTCAGGAAGTTGTTCAGCACTTGACCGTAGTGATTTCTCAGAGATAGCTGACTTCGCAGCCCCGACCCCCCAATTGCCCAGATCATCTCAGGGTGAGTGAAAGGTAGTACTAACCACCAGATGCTCATAAAGGCTACCGAAGAGAAACCGACATATGTCCCTACCATCATCTCCTGACCCCTGACTTTTGAAAGCAGCCAGGCATATCCGATGCCCGAGATAACCGAGAACGGTATGCCTAACAGTACAGCCATGAAGAACCCGAAGAAGCCGGTAAAATCCAGTTGCATGCTGATCAATGCTCCGATTAAACCGGAGACTATTCCCAATGGCAAACCGAAGTTCAGACCAATTCCCGCACGTACGGTCGGGAGCATTGCAAGTACCATGATACCTGCCATTCCGACCCTTCTCAGGGAGTCACCTATGAGCGGAGGAATGGCGAGACCGGTTGCAAATGCCACAGCAAAGAGAAACCCAAGGAATCCAATTATGGTAAGACGTGGGATCCCGAGTCCTAAGACGAAATCCTTCAAATTCTTCCACATCTCAAACCACCTCTGTTTTCTGTCCAGACATCATGAGTCCGAATTCGACGTCAGGAGCGTCTGGTTGCAGAATACCTGCAAGGTGTCCCTCTGCAACGATAGCTATGCGATCGCAGATCTTGCGTAACTCCCCGAGTTCACTTGAGGTCATTATGATTGTCATGTCATGATTTCGATTAAGCTCAACAAGAATGTCCAGAACGATCTTCTTAGCTCCCACGTCAATCCCTCTTGTGGGTTCTGAAACGAACAGGATCTTCGGGTCCAGACTGAAAGCGCGTGCCAGGCACACCTTTTGCTGGTTACCACCGCTGAGACGCCGAACGAGTTGATCAGGTCCCGTACAGCGAATATCAAGATCTTTGACGAATTTCAATGCGTGTTCGCGGATGCCCACTGTATCGTACAGGCGAAGCCAATCTGAGAGAAACTTCTTTCGTAAGAATCGGTTATGAACTTGAATAGTCGGAGTGACGATATTCATCTCAATACTCTGATCAAGGAGCAAACCTGTTCCCCTTCGATCCTCAGAAACAAAGGCAATGCCCTTTGAAAGCGGATCTTTGGGCATGTTCAGTTCAATAGGAACTCCCTCCAGCATCACTGTTCCCGATGCCGGGAATAGTCCCATAATCCCGTTGGCAATACCTATCTTGCCGCCGCCTGCCAATCCACCGATTCCAAGGATTTCGCCCCTCTGTACTTGAAGGGATACGTCGTGTACCTCTTCTCCTGGCATTCCGACTCTAAGGTTCTGTATATCTAGAATGATATCCTTTTCGTTATAAAGATCGCTTCGTCTGAGAATCTCGCTGACTTCAAGTTTTCTGCCCACCATTTTAGAAGCGATCTCCTCAATGCTTGTCTCGGTCTTAGGTTTCTGATCTGCCACCACTCCGTCTCTCAATATAGTGATTTGATCAGCCACCCGCATTATCTCGTCCAGACGATGAGTGATGAATAGGATACCTATCCCCTTTGAAGTTAGTTCCTTCATCGCCTCTAGCAGCTGTTGAGCCTCACTTTCAGTTAACACAGCAGTGGGCTCGTCAAACACGAGAAGCCTCACATCACCTTTGTCAATCTCGCGAGCGATTTCGACGAACTGCATATAGCCTACAGGAAGACCTCCTATCAGTCTCGTCTCATCCAGGCTCATACCAAGCTGGCTTAGGGCGTTCTGAGCATCCGCATTCATTTTGGCGAAATCAAGTGATTCCATTGACTTTCCAAATAACATGCTCACCGGATTTCGCTTGGTAATCTCTCTATTCAGCTTTATGTTCTCTGTTATGGTAAAGCCTGGAAGGAGCATGAATTCCTGATGAACCATTCCTATACCCAGACTCATCGCCTTCTGCGGAGAGGTTATCTGAACTGGTTCTCCTTCAATAAGGATCTCTCCATCGAATCCTCCTGTTTCGAAGATTACAGGCATGCCGAAGAGTATGTTCATCAGTGTTGACTTACCGGCACCGTTTTCTCCGGCTATAGCATGAATTTCGCCTTTCGAGATATTTATGTTTACGTCCTTCAATACGGGTACACCATAGTACGATTTACCGATATTGTTCATCTTAAGCACATATTCAGCCATACTTCACTCCTGAACAGACAAGATGTCGGGTACAGACCCCCGACATCTTGTGGATTTCAGTTATTGGGGTTTCTAATCAGTCAAGACCGAAGATGATCGAACCAACTGTTATGAAGTAGTAGTTGCCGCTCGGATCCCATCGAGTAAAACCGATTGAGGTTCCACCGGCAGACTGTTCAAAGATCGCCTGAACGCCTTCGATGTCATCAGGGGTGATTTTCCCTTCGATAAGGGCGACCGCAATCTCGACTCCAGCCTTGGAGTACTCGTATGGTAGTGCGACAGGCCATGTACCAAGTCTGCCAGCTGCTCCCAGCTCTCGAACTCTAGCGTCGATTGCCGCAACTAGCGGAGCCATGTTACCGGCCTGAATCTGCGCATTCATCTCTGGAGTAATCTCGATACCAAGAGCAGCAGGATAGGCATGTGCAGGTGAAGGGCAGCACTGCTCCGGATAGAGAGCTCCCGTAGCAATTACCTGCGTAATAATCTGTTCCTGCATGGCGCAGTTCGTTCCAAACACAGCGGTGTTCGGTCCGTAGATGGCTATCTGTCTCGGAATGTCTTCCATCATAAACTGCTGGGTGGCAGTTATACCGCCTTCACCGGTCGGATCTGGCGCAGCTAGCTCTACAAACTGTATACCGAGTTCTGCGCAGGTGTCTCTCATTATGTCGCGTCTTCGTGCAAGGAATTCGATCGACATGTGGCGTGGGAATGTGTAGTGCAAGAAGACCTCTGCGCCCATCTCTTTCGCGACCATGGGAATGGTTCTTCCACGATCCAGGTCATCTGTGTTCAGGGCGATATCTACAGTGTCGATAACAATCCACGGGTCTTCCTGTGGAGACACTGCGATAGTGAAAATATCGGGGCGCATTTCCTGCACCCTGCGAAGCGCGGGAACTGTTCCGGGAACGGCCTGATTTACTACGATCGCTTTTACTAGAGGATCATAGGCAAGCTGCACAATCTGAGCAATCGTGGTTTCTTGCTCGGTCATGAACATATCCGGGTAGGTGACGTGGATTATCATGTCACCATATTTTGCAGTAGCGGCCTCTCCACCACGATACTCTTCTTCATTCTGTGAAACTGTACCGGTAACCAGTCCAATTTTGTAATTTGCGGCTAGAGCCGAACTGGCTATCAGCAGCGC
>LVBU01000167.1 GCA_001603185.1 Thermotogales bacterium Thermo_02
ACCAGTGACTGGAAAGCGAGTTTATATATAATCTTCTCACCATAGATAGGAATCGCCGCTATCTCCAGAATTCTATCGCCCTCCAGAGGTTTAGAGCCTGTGGTCTCCGTATCTACAACCACAAATACCTTCTTCATTTAGAAAAAACCTCCTGAGAAAATTCTACCATGAGAAACCTAACATGCCTTTAATTCAGTTTTCGGGTAGAATTGAATGAGGTGATTTTCTTGAAGGAACTATCTTTCCAGGTGGAGCATAAACTCGGAGCTGCCCAGGCCAAGAAACGACTATGCGAGAAGATAGAGGAACTGAAGGATGAATTCGAAGGAAAGTTCGAGCTTGAGTCCGACTGGAATGGCTATGAGTTTTCTTTCAGAGTAAAGGCCCAGGGATTGAAGACCGAAGGAATTCTTAAGATCGACGATCGAACTGTATTTATAAGGAGTACGCTGCCGCTTATTGCAGTCGCTTTCAAGAAACGGATCGAGGACACCTTACGGGAACAGCTGAAAACACTACTAGAATAACAGACAAATTTGGAGGCCAGAAAATGATAGATCTTCACAATCACAGTTACTTCTCTCCAGATAGCGAAGCTCCACTGGAAGGAATTGTAGCCAAAGCTCTGCGCGAAGGGCTGTCGATAATCGGCATCTCCGATCACGACGATCTGGATACTTCCTTTTCATTCAGCTATCGGTTGAAAGACCTGCCTGCTTACATGGAAAGTCTTTCAAGATTAAAGAACGATTCCCCATTAAAAGTACTCACTGGACTTGAAGTAGGAATTCAATCTGCCGTCAACACTCCCCCTGAGGGCGACTTCGATTACTTCATTTACTCAGTACACGGCGTCCCCGGTCTGACAGATATTAACGCGAGCGATATCTGGACGCTCTATCTGGAGGAGGCCATAGAGGCCGTGAGAGAGTTCGAAGTCCCGGGGTTCTTCGGTCACATCGACTTCCTTAGAAGATACATAAGTGGGCATCGGCCGCTGGACAACTCGATGCTGTTAAGTGAGCTTCTGAAGAAACTCATTCTTTACAATATCGGAATCGAGATAAACACTTCCGGCTGGCGCGCTCCCTACAATGAACCCAGTCCGCAGCCATGGATAATAGAGAAGTATCTCGAACTCGGTGGTCGATATGTGACAATAGGTTCGGACTCTCACAGAGTCGAGGATGTGGGCAGCTATGTTCAAAGGGCTATAGACCTACTCAAAAGGCTTGGAGCAAAAGAGATCTTCTATTGCGAAAATAAGAACTATAGATCGATTTCTATAAGCGAGAGAGAATTCGGAAACTCAGTGAGCTCCTCGTCTTCTCGTTAAGCCCAGGAGTCTTCTGAAACTGATCCCGCGTCCAAATTTCATCAACTTCGCAAGAGCAAAGTAGACAGAGATTCCCAGGATTACGTTCGCTGCCGTTGAGAGAATGCCGGTTCCGCCAATCGATCTTCCGATATACATCAATCCGGCCATTATAGAAGAAGCGATCAAGATCTTTGTGATCGATATCAGAGAAGCTCTGTCCAAACCGGTATATCTGAAGAGAGCCATAGAGACGATAGTTGTACCGACGATTCCGGCTATCGTCGTAGCCAGGGCGACCCCGACAGTTCCAATCGTCAGCCCCAGCGTTATACCCAGGACGATATTCACCCCCACCATCGTGGCCGATATGACAGTAGGAGTTACGGCGCGTTTTCTGGCATAATAGGCCCTTGAAAGCACCCCGTATGCTCCGTAGAACGGTAACCCGATCGTATACGCCAGAAGAAGGCGCGACGTTATCATAGTATCCGCAGGAGTGAAAGCTCCCCTCTCGAAGAGTAGTCGGACAAAGTTTTCGCCAAGAACGAGAAGGCCTAGAGTTGAGGGAATCAGAAGAAAAGAGAGTACAAACAAGGCGTCCCAGAGAGCTTTCTTGAAGTCCCCCTTGGACTCTCTTCTCGAGAGCTTTGACAGTTGCGGAAGAGCGACTGTAGCAACCGCTATGGCAAACATTCCAAGAGGTAACTGATAGAGCCTTTGAGCATACCCCAGACTCGCCACGGCACCTTCTCCAAGCTCAGTCGATACCCTTATATCTACGAAGGAGTTTATCTCATTTATCGCCGGGGAAATTGCAGAGACCATGAATAGAGTCAGAAACTCGCGAGCATCGCTCTTGCTGAAGCTCGGACTGAACTTGAATCCCGCCCTTCTGGCAGTAAACATAACTACTAGAAGCTGTATTAATCCTCCGGCAACGAATCCAATTGTCGGGCCGATAATAGGAGTCTCGAGACGGCTTGAAAGGAGTATTCCGATTATCGTTGATATGTTTATAAACATGGGAGATACGGCGGCGATAAAGAAGGCGTCCAGACTGTTCAATATTCCACAGTAGACTGCCCAGAGGGAAACAAGCGTGATGAATGGAAAGGAGATCTTTATAAGTTGTCCAGTCAGGGCAAGCGCCTGCGTATCGAAACCGCCGGCGAATACACTCGATAAATCTGACGAGAAGAGTACTCCTCCAGCCGATACGATCCCGGATACTACCAGGACGAACACAATGATTGCAGATGCGAACCCGTAAGCCTTTTGACGGGACTCTCCGAGTTTCTCGTTGAATATGGGGACGAAAGCCATAGTCATTGCCCCATCGGCAAATATCTTCCTTAGAAAGAACGGGAGCATAATTGCAACAAGGTAGGAATCGTACTGCGAAGTCGTTCCGAAGTACCCGGCAAAAAGCGAGTCTCTTAACAGTCCCGAGACTCTGGAGAGCATCGTAGCTATAGCGAAGAGAGCTGTATTTCTTACAGTGCTGGCGGTCATGGGCTCCTCCTGAAAAGACACTGAATAATATTATAAGCCCAATTTGATTTACAGTTTCAAGATTAACTGAAAGTCAGGCACTATGTAGTGAAATCCACCCGTTTGACTACAGAATTATCTCTTCCATACAGGCACGAGATCTGAGTAACCTGATAAACTTCCCTGCCAGATAAGGATCGAAGTCAACCCCGGAACACCGTTCAATTTCATTTATCGCTTCTTCTGAACTCATCGCCTGCCGGTATGAGCGCTCGGAAACCATTGCGTCATAAGAGTCTGCAAGCGCAGCTATTCTCGCGACCAGAGGAATGCTCTCTCCCTTTAGTCCTTCTGGATAGCCTTTCCCGTTCCAGCGTTCGTGATGGAAGAGAATGGCAGTACTTCCCTCTACGAAATTCCCGTATGAAAGCTCTATTCCGTTTCTGAATCGAAACCCTTCCGGACAGTTCTTTAAAACTGAAGTCGCTATCTCGGCACCTAGAGAAGGATGACAGACCAACTCAAGCCTCTCTTCGTCACTCAAAAGAGCATTCTTTGTCAAAATGTGCATAGGAATCGCTATCTTACCGAGATCATGGACAAAACCTGCCCAGAAGAGTCGGGCAATGCTCTCTTCATCCAGCCTGAGAAATCTTCCAAAAAGAGCGGAGAGCGCGGCCACTCTCTTGCCGTGCCCCTTCTCAGAGGGCACCATTTTCTCAAGAATACTGTTCAGAATACCAAAGATCTCCACTGACCTTCCAAAAAAGCCGGGATAGTACTTGTTCAACACGTAGAATGAAAGGAAGAGACCGATCCCCCTGAATACCTCAATCGTCCCCAAAGGGTAGACTCTTGAATTGATACATCTGAAACCGAAGTTCAAAATCTCCTTCTTGGAGTTCTGTACAGACATAGAAAGTGAAAAGGGTTCACTCTTGTTCATCTCAATCTCCGACTCCAGAATAATGTAGAGCCCCTTCTTCTCAAGAGCCGGAAAGTCCTCAACAAACTCGGTTCTTATTCTGGAGCGCTCGCGTAGATCGGCTCCGTTAGAGAAGTCGTTGAAAAACCTGCTCTTCTTGTAATGATCTGTGTTAATGACCAAGAAAGAAGAGCCGCTACAGAAAAGATTCTTCGAAATAGCGGTCAGCAATCTATCCACTACGGAACCATCTTCAAAGCCTTTCACACATCCAGTCATCAAATCTCTCCTTCTGACTCTTAGCTTAGCACGTTTGGGCGCCAGAGTGAATTATCGTGTTTTACCAGTACTGAAAACCTTCTCCAACAGTTATCGTTTTTTCAACAAAAGCATCCGTCTCCGAAACGATCTCGCTCTCTTGAACGGCCTTTAGATTCTGGTCTTCTTCCATTGTGAACACCGCCAGTAATATTCTCTTTGCATCCTGAATCGATAATGTTATACAATTGATGGGATTAAAACACTTTCGAGATTGTCAACGTCCGGTGGGTCATTAGCCAGAATAAACGGGACAACACTCTCGAGATTGTCGACATCGGGAGGATCGTTAGCAAAAAAGGTTGGATCTCCGGCTTCATGTTCTTCAATAGACCACACACAGTTAGCGGAGAATTTTGACACATCTTTGGAACCGGCAAATAGAAAGGAAAGGACTACGAACAACAGGAATATCGAAACTATCTTTGTCATAGACAACACCTCCACTACAACAGTAACTTCGATATTCTGATTGTCAAATTTCCTGTGTTCTGAAAGTCTTTATAGATAAGACTTGTAGGAACATAATCAGATGAAGAGTATGGGTTTTGGGTTTTCAGGCAGTTAATTCCCCACAGGAGCATTTGTATGACTGGAAGATTCAACAGCATTACGGATATTCTCTTCGGTGTGGGTACGTTTTCCAGGCCCTTTTTGAACTATGTTCTCGAGAAGGAGCTGGCAGTTCCCACTAACGATGTTGAAAGAGTCTGGAAGTACTTCTTCACCTCGCTGAAGCTAGAGCAAGACAGAAGGCACGAAGTAGCTCTGGTAGAAGTGGAGAAGGGACTGAAAAAATGCAAGAGTGTCTCGATGAGGTATCTTCTCCTGACGAGAAAGCTCATTATTCTGATGAAGGAGAAGCGATACAAAGAGGCCGACAGAATCTATGTAAAACTCAGGAACTCAATTCCCAGAATCCCCCCGAAGGCCCGTTATGGAACGATAATCACAAGTATTCTCGGTTATTGCTCTCTTTCGGAGACTTACACCAAATGTGCGGGAAAGCTGAGAGTTGATCAGATGGACGACGGGACCAGGGCCTTCATATATCTCGGTCTTGGCCGGGAAGCCATAAAAAACGGAGATCTGAGCGCCGGTATTTCAAATCTGAAGAAGAGCTATAGATTCGCCACTTCCAGCTTTCATCCGGCCGGAATGATACTGGCTCTCAATGCCGTATCATGGTATATGCGGGATCGACATCCCTCTTTTTCTGAACGAACGGGACGATCTGCGAACTATCTTGCCGGCTATTACTTCGATATCAACAAGTTCTTCTATACAGTCGATACGATATTTACGGTTTTGCTCACTCGAAACAGCGAGAAATTGCTCGATTACGCCAGACTGATTGATAACTTCGCCGTCGATCTGCCTGAATTTCAGAGAAAGTCTTCGGAGCTTGTGCTGAATGAAGCTCGCAGGCTAAATGCTTTGAGCACCTGCGCGGATTCCATTCACACAGTCGACGCTTCTCTTATAGAGATTCTTAGAAAAAAGGCAGAGACGATATCCGGCTTCTCTTCGAGTACGGGTATAGACAGAAAGACGATCTCGGCTATTCTATCGGGCAAGAATAGCAAAATTCGCAGCGAGACTGTTCGGAAGGTACTCGACACATATGATATTCCCTTTGACCGGAGCCTTTCGGAGCCTCTCTTGATAGAAAAGAGTAAGCAAAGAGAGAAGACCTCAGCGAGAGCCTTCCTCAAAAGGCTTCTGGAAAGCAATCCTTCGGATCGAAGTGAACTTCTCTTCGCTTTGTTTTCTTCACTGGTCAATAGAAAGCAAGAGTGTCCGTCTCTTGTAAGGAAGAACTCTATGAAGTCTCTTTGTGGGGCAATTGAGAAAGGTGAGAAATCGGAAGAAGAGATTCTGGCAAAATCGGACTGGAGAAGGTTTCTCTCTCTAGGTGTATTGCAGACAGATTATGAGAGAGCCAGATTTGATCTAGCATTGAAGTTCCTGAATGAACTGAGTCCCCAAGTGAAGACAAGACTTATCTCGAAATATTTCGAGTCCTCCGAAAGAATGCGGTTGCTGGTCGACAGCTTTATGAGAAATTACGTCCGTTACGAAAGAGATTGGGGTGTAAGGATTGAAGTAGCAGAGTACAAAGAGCTCTTGCATTCGCTGAGGCTGCATCAGAAATCTTCAGCCATCGCCTTCTACTGCTTTGAGGGAAGAAACGATAGAGAAAGGCTTATCTCATTTCTTGAAACTCTAAGAGATTGAGAGTGGTTTAATCTCTACAGGGAGTTGTATGCTATACTCTCACTGGTATTTTCTGTCCGCTCTATAATCTCTACTGAAAGGAGAGGTTGTGTAGTCTACAGATCTCTGAAAAGAGATTGCACAGCCGTGATTAATCATGAAGAAAAGAGTAGCTCTGATCTTCGGAACTAGACCCGAAGCGGTTAAAATGGCTCCTGTCTATCTGGCGTTGAAAGAATCACCTATAGAACCCTTCGTAATCGCAACGGCACAACACCGCGAGATGCTTGATCAGGTACTGGATCTCTTTGGAATCAAACCCGATTTCGACCTTGATATAATGCAACAAAGGCAGTCTCTTTCAGACCTAACTTCGAGATTGATCCACAGACTAGATGAGGTTTACTTCGAGAATAGTTTCGATGCTACTCTAGTTCAGGGAGATACTACTTCTACATTTGCAGGCGCGCTGGTTTCCTTTTATCATAAGGTTCCTGTAGGCCACGTCGAAGCCGGTCTGCGAACTGATAATATCTATGATCCCTTTCCCGAAGAGATAAATCGCAGACTGAACGGAGTCCTTTCCACCTATCATTATCCCCCGACGGAACAGGCTAAGAGAAACCTTATCCGCGAAGGCCTGCCGCCGGAAAGATTGGTGGTCACTGGAAATACCGTTATAGATGCCCTTCTATGGACAATCGACAACAAAGCCTCGCTGACGACTTCTTTCAGAAAGAGACTCGGGCTAGAATCCGAGAGATACATACTGATGACAATGCACAGAAGAGAAAACTGGGGAGAACCCATGAGAAATGTCATGCTAGCTATAAAGGATATCCTTCGTGAGTGTCCGGACATTCAAATAGTCTTCCCCGTGCACCTGAATCCGGCAGTCAGAGACGTTGTGTACACAGAGCTCGGGGATCATGACAGAGTCATTCTCACGGACCCGCTCGAGTATCTGCCTTTTGTTTCGCTTATGGAGAAGGCGTTTCTGATCCTTACTGATTCTGGAGGAATACAGGAAGAGGCTCCGTCTCTGGGCAAACCGACGCTAGTTCTCAGGAAAACCACTGAAAGACCCGAGGCTCTGGAAGCCGGTACGGCCAGGCTTGTCGGAACTGACAGGAAAAAAGTCTTGGAGAATACCATGGAACTGTTTACCAATAGCGATAGTTACTCTAAGATGGCGACGGCCAGAAATCCCTTTGGCGACGGGAAGGCCTCTGAAAGGATCGTAGAACACCTGCTGAAGGTATTGTGAATAACACCAGCCAGCCTCTAGGCTATGTACTTTCGTCCGGTTTCATTCGGATTTCCCATAAGTAGTTGTATAGTGGCGTAAGCTCCCTGTATTCGCTCTTCAGAAGTTCTGCAAGCTTCCGGGAAAAGAGAGTCTCGTCTATATCTCTGTCTACTGAGACGTAGAAGTCCTTCAACTGGTACCATATCTGAAGCTCCCGCGGAGTTCCTTCCTTAGATCGTAGCCTCTTGTAACGTTCTCCCATTATCTGAAAATGACCCTGCCTCAATATCTCTGTTTTCTCGAGGACCTCTTCGGTGCTATCTTCAACAGTTCTCAGGAGCTTTCTCATCGTCTCGCGTGATGGAAAGTAGAAACCCATACCATAGCGATACCCGTCAGGAAATAGTTCGAAAAAGAAAGCCGGGGAGTCCTTCCAGTCTGGAGACGGTACTTTGAACGTAAACCACATATTTGTTCTGTACGGAGGCCTGCTTTTGTTCCGCCTGGCATCCCTGCTTATACGACTAATTGTCTTTCCGACCTGGGCTCTAGTCTCGAGAAAGGGATCTATCTCCTCCATAAAACTACCCAATTCTTCCACAAGATCCTTGAATGGTTCCAAAAGACACGTTCTATATAGCTGGCGGTTAGACTCCATCCAGTTTCTGTTATTGTTCGTGCCAAGAAGGGCTAGAAAACGTAGAGTCTCAGGCGAAAACCCTTCAAAAGACCTTCTCATTAGACCATCTCCTGTATATTGAAAGGAACGTAACACCCGTTTTCCGCGTAGAAGACCTGCTTTACCGCCAGTTCTTTAAGAACTCCGATAGCTTTTGAGATATAGCTCCCGACATTCACAGCGCGATGCGAATCCGATCCCAGTGTGATGAGGTGACCTCCTAGTTCAATGTATCTTTCGATTACCCATCGCTGTGGCGTGGAATCGCCGAGATTGTACAACCAGCCGGAAGTGTTCATCTCCAGACCGATATCATTTTCTACGAGCTTTCTTAATAACATATCCATCTGAGCTCCCGGACTGGGCGGCATCGCACCGGGGATATGCCTTCTAAGAAAATCAAGATGTCCGAGAAAGCCCGGTCTATCTATCAGCTCCACTGCCATGATTACCTCATCCAGGTAAATCTCCCACGGATCCTCGAGATCCTTTAATTCTGGTAATCCCGGTACAGTGTGAACGGAGTATATATAGTAATCGAATTCAACTCCGGGCCAGACAATCCCCATCGACTGGAGTCCGATTTCGAGACCGGAAAGAAGTTTGATTTGATACTTGCCTTTCAGTTCCTCTAACTCCTTAACATACGCATCAATCTCGTTTGGCTGAAGACAGACGTCCTGTCTGGACACGTAAGGATCAAAGTGATCGGAAATTCCGATTACCTGAAGCCCTGAAATAGCTGCTGAACGAACAACTTCGTCTGCAGAATCTCTTCCATCTGAAAAAGTAGTATGATTATGTATATCTATCATGAACAAACTCCTTATAACTTCATTCTGATAATAATTGTACAGCGACTCTCTTTTCTTTATCGGTTATATGCAAGTATATAC
>LVBU01000168.1 GCA_001603185.1 Thermotogales bacterium Thermo_02
ATTATAGAGTGTTTCCGTGCTGAAGAGAACCTGAAGAGTGGTAGAATCAATTATCAGGCGCTTGCGTTTGGGGGAGTATTCAGGAGATGAGTATTCGAGAGTTTAAGAGAAGAAATGCTTTGGGAAGCCTTCTCTTCTCCAGATCTTTTATAACCTTTCTGGGTGTACTGGTCGTTCTTCTTTCCGGTGCGCTACTGTCATGGAGCAATTTTGTGAGTGCAAAGAAAGAGCTCGAGTCCGGTCTGATGTTGCAGGCAGGACTCCTGGTATCCGGTCTTAATTCGAACAGAATAAAGACACTGGGCGGAGATATAGAGGACCTATCGCTGCCTGAATACAGGAGAATTAAGGAACAGTTTCAGCAGACCAGAGCGGTATTTCCCGACTATCGATTCATATACCTCATGGGACGCAACGACAAGAGAGAGATCTACTTCATAGTCGATTCCGAGCCTTTCGGTTCAGCTGACGAATCCCTTCCCGGCGATATATATCTTGAAGCCTCCGAAGTAGACCACAGAGTTTTCGACGATGCCAAACCTCTTATAACGCCTGTTACTACCGATAGCTGGGGAACGTGGGTCAGCGTCCTCGTTCCAGTTATGGACCGCTCTTCAGGTACTGTGGTTGCAGTGCTTGGCATCGATGTCGATGTTAAAGACCGCAATTCTTATCTAGCAAGGCATCTGGTGAAGCCGATCGCCTTCACATGCATTTTGCTATTCCTCATCTTTGTCAGTTACCGTCTTGTTGTGCGGAAGAACACGCTTGATAGTGAAAGTAAAAAGAGCTGGTTTCCGAGAAATATCGAGATACTTGTGTTTCTCATGTTTTCTTTATCGATAACTGTTATGGCAGCTATAACGACTCACGACCGGCAGCAAACGACGAGAAAAGAGGCCTTCGCAAATCTATCGACCCGTAGCGCTCTGTCAGTCATAGACACGATAAAGGATATGCGGGATATGGAGCTTGAAGGAATATCTCTTCTTTATGAATCGAGTCAAGTCGTCGAGCGACGTGAATTCGCCCATTACGCAAGGGCTCTGATAGACTCGCGAGATCTTGCCATTCTGGGCTGGTCTCCGGTAGTGAGTGCTCCAGAACGACAGCGCTTTGAGCAGTTTATCAGGGAAGAGGGACTGCCTGATTTTTCTGTCTGGGAAGAGAACGCCGCAGGAGAGAGGACCTCTGTCAACCGGGCAGTCAGTTATCCTGTTGTTTATCTGGAACCGTCCGAGCGGTATTCGAAGGTTCTCGGTTATGATTTGGCATCCTCCTCCTTAATTCTTGAAGCGATAGAAGAGTCGCTTTCGACGGGTTTGAGTACTGTCTCAGATCCTATGGAATTCCAGGACGACACGGGTAAGAGCAACAGGCTCTTCGTTTTCAGACCGGTTATGGAAGAGGGCCGGGAGGAATTCACTGGGCTGGTTTTCACCTTAATTCAGCCTGAGATGCTTCTCAATGAGTTCTACAGTATTGCGAAAGTAAGCGTATTCTCAATGGTTCTTGGAATATACCAGCTGGGAAAAGACGGCCAGCCTTTTCTGCTCGTCACTTCCGCTACAGAAGAACACTCGGTCGAACTGGCGAATACGGAGATTCGCCACTATCATAATTCCGATCTTAACGTCATCTTTCCGCTCTTTGCATTCGGGAGGACCTTCATGATAGTAACTCACCCGGGGAGAGATTTTGATAGAATCTATCCGTTGCATAACGGCTTCTTCATTCTGGTTATCGGTTTGATCATAACCGCTTCAGTAGCATCGATAATCTCTACTGTCAACGGTCGCAGCGTCCTTCTTGAAAGAGAAGTCGGCGAGAAGACTAGACAGATAAGAGAAAGTCTTGATAGAGTTACACAGACAATGGAAGGCTCGATAGCGATACTCGCCTCGGCCATAGAGCTTCGCGATCCCTACACTGCAGGACATCAGAAGAGAGTTTCAACGCTTGCGGTTGCGATTGGCGAGAAGATGGGGCTCGATTCCGATAGAATAAGAGGTCTGCGCATGGCCGCGTTGATTCATGATGTAGGAAAAATGCAGGTGCCGGCCGAGATACTGACGACACCCCGGAAGCTTTCAGAACTTGAATACAGCATGATAAAGATGCATCCCGAAGTTGGTTACGCTCTCTTAAAAGAGATAGAGTTCCCCTGGCCCGTTGCAGAGATGATCCTGCAGCATCACGAACGGCTTGATGGGAGCGGTTATCCGTCAGGGCTTTCTGGAGACGATATTATGCTGGAGGCGAGGATTATCGGTGCGGCAGATGTAGTAGAAGCTATGACATCGCACAGACCATACAGGCCTGCATTCGATCTAGAGGCTGTTATTGAAGAGATAGAGAAGAATGCGGATGTTCTATATGACCGGGAGGTAGTTAAGGCTTTGATATCGGTGTTTGAAGAGGGATTCAGTTTTGATGTGACTTAATTAAGTTGATCGCGGCGACAATTCATGAATAGCGTCACCCTGTGGTAAGCTTCAGTGGATTTCTGCACTAAAACTGCCTTAAGTTGTATATATTTCATTACGATAAAAGTCCAGTTAGTAATACTTTCAGGTGGTGAGTCACTGTTGTTTGTTAGTTCTCAGGCTCTATCTGTTCTATAATTTGAACATCACTTT
>LVBU01000169.1 GCA_001603185.1 Thermotogales bacterium Thermo_02
CGCGAGTATAGAAGATCCGTTCTATGTTATTGAGGACACACTGCCGGCCATAGACCAACTGGGAACGCTTCTGGACAGACTGGGTCTGAAGGTCAGTATTCTTCCGGTCGGAGACAGATATCTGATCGTAGGCAGGAAGGACAGTGTCACAAGAACGGTGGATCTTATTCAGGCCTTGAAGCGCGGTGTGGAATCGCCGGTAACCACTCAAAACTATGAGTACATGATCCTCGAGGCGAGTTCGCAGATTGTCGAGACTGTCCGGCAGGTGCTCTCGGAACTGAAGATAGAGGTTAGTGTGATAAGCTACGCCGGCAATGTGATCCTTGTCGGTTATAAAGAGGCTTTGCAGTCGGCCTCGGAGATCGTGAAATCGATTAGAGACAAGACCGGTGAGGTCTCCGTTGATGAGAAACTTGAGTATGTTTTCACCGATATTCCACAGGACAAAATCGCCGAGTTTTCCAGTATACTCAGCAGTCTAAGGCTCGAAGTTCAGTTGCTCTCTTCCCCTTCAGGGGTAATGCTGGTTGGTATAGAGGCAGAGGCTGAAAGAGCTATGGAAGTTATAAAGTCTGTTCTCTCAAAGTCCCAGGAAGATGAGAGTGTCGAGTCTAGATACTTCAACAATCCCGCGGGCTGGGAAGAGGGGAAACTGGCAACTTATCTCAGGAGTTATCTGGGCGAAAGAGACTGGGTGAAGATAAGTATTACACCGGTCCAGGCCGGTTACTTGATAGTCGGTCCATCGGCCGTGTTGGAGAGAATCCAGAATGAGCTTTCCAGGCTCGCCGGTCTTGAGAAACCATACTACCAGATAGTAGATGCGGTTCCCTCTATCCAGAACCTCGAATTCTTGCTCGAGAAGATGGGACTGGCCGTTTCCGTTGTTACTACCGACGGAAAGACCATGATAATCGGAACTCAGAGCGATGTTTCTCAAGCTGTGAGAGTCCTCAACGAATTAACCAGAGGAATCAAAACCCCGGACCCCGAAGAAAAGGTGGTCTATGCTTTCATAGATATCCCCTCTGAAGAAATCGAGAATTTCAGGACTATCTTTGACAGGCTGGCAATTTCTGTCGACTTGATCAATACTCCGAGCGGTCCGATAGCCTTTGGAGCCAGTGAGTTTATCGAGCTTGCAAAAGAGACGGCTACCTCGATTCTCTCGCGTAAGGAAAGTCAGATAGTCGCCGGGGAGACAAGTTATCTTATAGTCGAGGTAAGGGACGGTTTCGATCTGGCGTCGGCCCAATCGGTAATATCCGCATTCAATCTCAACACATATCCGCTGTCAGTTGCTGGCAAACTCGTAATTATTGGTTCGGGAGTTGAACTCGAAAGATTTAGCAAAATAAGAAGCGATATTATAAGCGAGCATAGAGTAACGGTGATAGTACCGCGTGAAGTGTCGCTCGAAGAGCTCTCCGGCATCTCGCAGACTCTTCAACTCGATGTCTCGGTATTCGAGATCAGGAATAACTTCGTGGTCTATGGCAAAGAGCAGGACATAACGAAGCTTAGGAGCATCCTGAACGAGGTGGTGAGTAAAGAGCCTTCAGTTGAGGCATTGCAGATCGAAACCTTCACGGGTATCGAGGTAGACCTTAATTATCTGAGAGAAATTCTCGATAGCATGCAGATATCTATGAAGCTCTACGGGGAGGGTAAGAGTATTGTCGCCGTGGGCAAGGCATCAGACCTAACTTCTCTGCGGGGACTGCTGAAGCAATTGCAGACCGACTCTCCAGAGGTGACTCGTTCCGTTGCCTTCTATCCAAAACTCGAGGGTTGGACGGGCGAGATTCTCGGGAATTTCTTCCAGGCTATGGATATCAATGTGCTAGTCTTCCAGGAAAACTCCCGTGGTTATCTTTTGATAGGACTTCCGGGAGATTTAGAGAGAATCGAGTCACTACTTGACGGACTCGAGATGAAGATCAAAACGGTTACGAAACTTTACCAGATACCTTCTGGAATGAGCTTCGAGGAACTTAGAGATATCCTCCTGGCCTCTGGATTCAACCTTTCATATAACAGAATCGGTCAGAGCATGTCAATATCCGGTCCCGAAGACGCCGTGAGCATGGCGATCGCTATGCTGGACGAAGTGATACGTAGCGGACTTGGAAAGGGGCTTTCATACACATTGATCGATCTTCCCGCCGACCTGACACTTGATAAGCTGCAGAAGATCATGCTGGATATGGAACTGACGATCTCGATAGTACAGATAGAGAAGAGATTCATGTTAATCGGTACCGACAGCGATCTGAGAAGAGCCAGGGAGATAGTAGAGTATCTCAGACCGGAAAAGCCAGTCGAAGAAACCGAGAAGGTCTACGCCGTTGTCGCACTTCCGGAAGGGTTAACTGTTAATGAAGTCTCTCTACTGGTTGAAAGACTGGGTATCAATGTCGAGGTTCTTTCAGTGGCCGAAAACATAGTTCTGATAGGCACGAATAACGCAATAGACGCCTTCAAAGAACTTATCGCGACCATATCCGGCGCCCTTGGCACTGGATCGAGGGACACGGTGTCTTACAGAATAGTGTCTCTTCCTTCGGGTGTGACAGTTCCTCAGTTCGAAGCTCTGCTAGACTCTCTGAGGATTTCGTCGAGAATCGTTGAGGTTTCCGACAGTATAGTGTTTGTTGGGACTCCAGAAGAAAATGCCATAGCAGAAAAACTCCTCTACGAGTTCAAGCCGCAGGAAGTCTTAACTCAGGACACTTCGCGCAGCTATACAACGATTTCCATGCCTCCGGGATTCGATTTTGCCTCTCTTAGCTCTATTCTCGAGAAGATCGGACTAGACGTCGATCTTACGCTGGCAGGGAACGTGCTCGTTGTTGTTGGCGATAAGGAGGAGCTGCCTGAAGTCGTTGATGTGATAAGCGGCCTTCATGGTACCGGAAGCCGACCCGAGATAATGAAGCTCGAGTATGACGTGTTAGAAATTCCGCTCTCTCTGGATATGAACACTCTGAACGAAGCTATCGGGGCTCTGAAGATACCGAGTACTCTGATCAGAAGCGGAAACTCTCTCTTGATAGTCGGAAGCAACGCCGATATAGCCGAAACTAAAAGGCTTGTAACTATCCTTCAACCTCGAGACCTTTCCGAAGACAGCGGCCGGTCTTACAGGATTATTACAATGCCTGCCGGCTTCACTTCACAAGACTTGCAGACCTTGCTTACCAGAACGGGTACCGATGTCGAAGTGTTGCAGGTCGAGAATGTTCTTCTGCTCGCCGGTTCAGAAGATACTCTGGAAAGCTCTATAAAGTTTATTGAGAGATTGAGAAAGGTATCTACCGGTGACACGGGAGACAGAGGCTATGAGATCCTCTCTACCACAGAAGCAGTAGGAGTACAGTTATTGACTCAGCTATACAGACTAGTAGGTCTGGATGTCGATATTCTTGATGGTGATGGTTTTGTAGTCTTTGCCGGACGGAAGTCGGAGATAGTACTGGCAGTCGAGATCTTCGACTCTCTGGTCAAGAAGACTTCTAAAGATGCGGGTCCTCTCTCATATACCATCACGATACTTCCGCAGAGTCTGACCGCGGCGCAGTTGCAGGAGGCCTTCGAGTCTATAAAGATACCTGTTAGCCTTATGGAGGCGGGCGACTACACGATAATGGTAGGAACTAAGGATTCACTTACAAGGGGACAGGAACTGATATCGTCGCTCCGAATAGGCGTAGATGCAAGCGGGACGTCCGCAGACGGGTCAATTTCGTACGTCACTTTCGGTAAACCCGAAGGGACTGAGATAAATCAGCTGGAGACGATCGCCGGACTGATGGAGCTTAAGCTTAAATTCCAGTCCGTCGGCGACAAGGTCTTCATGATCGGCAGCGATCGAGACCTTATGAGTTTTGAAGAAGTGTTGAAAGGCCTCGCCGTAGAGAAGGCCGGTGTTGTTAATCAGTTCAGGTATGCCAGAGTAATCCCCGGTCTGAACGGCGATACTTTGAATCTCTACCTTGTTGCTAAGGGCGTCGAGCTGGCCGGTGTCTTTGACGTGAGCGGCGGTTATCTTCTAGTGGGTAACGCTGAAACTATCGAGCAGGCTCAGTATGCGATCGATTATCTTTCGGACAATCAGCGAACACAATTCTCTTACGTTGATCTTCCGGCAAATCTTGCAATGGAGACTCTTCAGAGGATGGCTAGCGACTTGCTGTTGAATGTTTCCTTCCTTCAGATCACACCGACCCGGTATATGCTCGTGGGAGCCTCGGAAGACGTGAACAATCTTAAGACCGTTCTGCTGGAAGTTGCCGGTGATGGCACGAAGCTGGCCAATTACAGGATAGTTAACATACAAGGTTTTGCTGAAACTGACTTCAGTCTCGACGCCTTTGAGACAGTCTTCAATAGTATCGGTTTGACCGTGAAGACTGTGCGTTTTGGAAGCAGGCTGATTCTAGTCGGTGATCTCAGAGATATAGAGATTTCGACGGCTTTGATAGGCGAGCTCGGCAGCTCAATGAGTGAAGCGAAAGGTGAGAAGCTTACAATCGCAGAGCTGACACGTGTTGGAGGCTGGAGTATCGACGAGATAGACAGTTATCTGACCGCGGCAGAGATTTCCCTGAAAGCTATTGTCGAATACGCGGGAAGACTTATAGGTATCGGGACTCAAAGTAATCTCGAAGAAGCGAACAGGGCACTGAAATTCCTGAACGATACGTCTGTCCAGGAGTCTGTGAGGATAGATAAGAGTCTGGTCACTTTTGAGCAGCTCTCGGATATGATAAGAAAGCTGAACCTGAAGATCGAGTTCGTCGAGCTTGACAGACAGTGGTTGCTGATCGGCGATTCGAGGTCTTTGATGATAATCGCCCGGACAGTTGAAGAGGCTGCGGCCGATAAGGAGATATCGCGTTACGTAACCGACCTGACGGTCGACGTTCAGGAACTCGCCGCACTTCTCAGGGAATCGATCGACGGTGTTACGGTACAGACGTTCGAGAACCTGCAGATGCTTCTGCTGAAATCGAAGAGCTCTGCACTCCTTGATATGGCGCAAGCCATGATCAAAGGGATACAGGAATCGAGAAAGGCCGTCGATCCGGTGGAAAAGGGCGTAACCGTGAATGGTTCCATGGTGGGAATCAACGTTGTCGATCAGGATCTTCAAAAGTTGCTGGGTGTAGTCGCGGAAAAGCTGGAAATCCCCATTCTCTTCATAGACTCTCTGGAAGACAGGATAACCATGTCTGTGAAAGAGATAAGCTGGGAAGGGCTGGTCTCTGTAATAAACGCGACGAAACCGGTGTCTATAAGCAAGATAAACGATCTCTACGCGGTGACGAAGAAGGAACAGAAGTCCGGTCAGGAACCGACGGATATCGAGCTCGTTTACCGTGTCTATCACAACGTAGCCGAAGTTACAAGACTGATCGAGTTCTACGGTGGCCAGGTTCTTTCCGATCCAGTAAACGGCTATATAGTCGTAAGGGGACTCGCAAAGTCGAAAGTGGACAGCATTTTTGACGAGATCGCCACTTCGCTGGCTAAACCAAAGAAGCAGGTAAAGATCGAGACGAAACTCGTCGACAAGTCGTTGCTTGATGAAATGCAGAGAAGCGTTAATACAAAAATCAACACCACCAATCCCACGATTATTCTTCAGAACGGCTCTTTGAGTCTGGATTTCAAGATCTTCGAGAATCTGGATATCTCCAAAGTTCTGCAGGGCATAATCGATTCTGCCAGTGCAGAGATAAAGGCAGAGCTGAAGGACAAGAACACGGATTCCGATCTCATCTCCAGTCCATCGATAGTCTCTATGAGCGGCGAAGAGGCGACTATTCACATCGGAGATACGATACCTTATCTTGTGAAGAGAGTTGAGTTCGTCGAGGGAAGACCGGTTGAGGTTGAGACTATCGAGTTCCTGAATACCGGTGTTGAGTTGAAGATTACCCCGACTGTCAACGATGACGGAAAGATACTTCTAGATCTGTACATAAAAGTCAGCGAACCGGAGAAGTATGTGGACGGTACAAGAACACTCTACGGTGAAAAGACTAGAGAGGCGACCAGCAGACTTGTCATAAGCGACGGAAATACTCTGACCATAGGTGGCCTCGTTGCAAATAAGGATTCGGTGAATGTTAACAAGATGCCTTTCCTTAGTGACCTTCCGTTCGTCGGAAAGCTATTCACCACTCAGAGTGTCACTACCGACAGAAGAGAACTGGTAATATTCATAACTGCGGAGGTGGTACAGCCTTGATACGAAAGCCCGTTGTCAGCGGTAAGTTCTATGCCGATGACAGAGCTGATCTCAGGAGCCAGATCGAAAACTGCTTTCTTCATCCCGCTGGACCGGGAAGGCTGCCGGAGGGAGTCGTAGAGAGTGTAGACAGACTGGGTCTCATAGTTCCGCACGCGGGGTATATGGCCAGCGGTCCGGTAGCTGCATGGGGCTACTATGAAGCTGCAAGAAGGATAGACTCATCTACCGTAATCTTGATCGGGCCGAATCATACTGGCCTGGGTGGCGATGTTTCCATCTGGCTTGAAGATCCTTGGGAGACACCGTTCGGAAGAGTCGAGATCGATTCAGAGTTAGGAGATAGACTTCGAGACTCTTCGGGTAGACTGATTGAAGAAGATAAATCTGCCCATCTTTACGAACACTCTATCGAGGTCCAGCTTCCTTTCGTTCAGTATGTTTTTCCGGGTTCGAAGATCGTTCCGCTGGTTATGACGGATCAGCGACTGGAGACGGCTCTCGCTCTGGGTGAAATAATAGGAAAATGCACACTGGGCAGCTCTGGAGTATTGATTTTGGCATCCTCGGATCTCAACCACTACGAGTCACACACAGAGACCATGGAGAAGGATATCGAGTTGACGGAGTATCTGGTGAGCGGAGATTACGAAGAGGCTTACAGAATCTCAAAGGAAAGAAGAATAACGGCCTGTGGGCTAGGACCGATGGTGTGCGTGAGGAGCATCTTCAAAGATATGGAGATTCTCAAAAACACTACAAGTGGTGAGATCATAGGCGATAGATACAGAACCGTCGGATATCTCGCTGCGTTCATGAAATAGCTCGGAAGAAGTCCAGGGGAGGGAGCAGTACCTGTTCCCTCCTTTTTTTGTGTTCGGTGGCATGGACCATGCTATAATTTTCTTGAACTGGAGGTGTCTTTTAGTGACAAAGAAATATATGATTCTGGTCTGGTTTGCTATTATTGGGTCTTTGGTACTGGCCTCTCCCGCGATAATAATAGACGGCAAACACTATACAAGTATGGGACAGAGTCCTTCTGTGCTTGTTTACGATGGAGTAAGCGTCTCTTACGTCTTCTCCGCGAACGGAAAGAATTCGATAGAACTGGGTGGTAACTTCTCTTTCGTCTCGCCGATATCATCGGGCGAGTATTTTCGAGAGGACTCTTTCAACACAGTGATCAAGGTTCACGGAGGCCAGATATATGATTTCACAAATGAATCTTCGCTCGGACTCAGGGTCATATCCAGAGTGGGCCTCGTAACCGCTAACTTCGATAAATTCGGTCTCTTCTACTCCATCGCACCGGTCTTCTACGTCCGCGTCGGGTTTCTGTCATTTGGAATCTGCGCCGGTCTGGAGATCGCTCAATTCTTCGGTGGAGATACACTTCCAGTATTTCATGCCGGTGGAGAGATCACTTACCGGTTCTGAGCAGAGGTGCTGAGATTAGAGAATTGGCAGTAGTCAGGAAACTCACAGAAGACATAGTAATCCTCGAAAAGGCGCGCACCCAGGCCTGTTCGACATGCGGTTCAAAGAACAGCTGCAACATCTCCCAGGACAGCAAAGTAGTTACTATAAAGGCCTTGAAAAACGGAGTAGATGTTCAACCTGGTGATTCAGTGGAAATCGAGACCGGAAAGCTGACTGCGACTCGTGTCGCGATGATAGTCTACGGAATTCCCCTGGCAGCCTTTCTGACTACTCTGATAGTCTTCAGTTCGATTTTGAAATCGGAAGGGTTGGCAGTCGGGTTGGCCTTTGTTTCGATTGTTGTAGCTTACGGTTTTATCGGTATCTACGACAGGAAGAATCGCGAGAGATTGATGCCTAGAATAATAAGGAAGGTGGACTTACCGGATGGATTCCTTTCGAAACAATGATGTGCTGCGTTTACTCGAATTTGAAGCCGTTCTGACCGGTGTCTCTTCAAAAGCCGTCTCTAGATACGGTCGGCAGAGAGTCTTACAGTCAAAGCCGTTTGACGAAGATCCTCTTATTCTTTACAGACGATCTTGCGAGTTTCAGAGAATCCTGCAAATTCAAGGCGAGCCGCCCTTCTCGTTGTTCCACGATCTTTACGATTACATCGAGAGGGTTGAGCGAGGGTACTCTCTTATCGGTGAAGAGTTGAACCGTTGTGCGACAACTCTGGAAAACATCTGCAGGCTACGGGATTTCTTTGAAGCCTATGCCGAATCGTATCCGACTATCTGGGAGATCGCCGGCCTGCTCTCCTGCGAAAAAACCTTCATTGCCGATGTTCGGAGAAAGATCTCGGAAGACGGTTCAGTAAAAGACAACGCTTCTCCCGAGTTGAAGGAGATACGAAATGAACTGAAGAGCCTTACGAGAAACCTCAGGAACAGGCTGGATTCCATCATGACGCGTTACAAAGACGGTTTGACGGACAGTCTGATTCTCAGTCGCGATGGGCGGTATGTTCTTCCCCTGGCTTCCAGTAGAAAAAATGAGTATCACGGCATAATACACGGCTCATCGGGGAGCGGCGCCACGGTTTACTTTGAACCTCAGGAACTGATAACCTTAAACGATAGTCTTAGAGTCCTTCAATCGCGCGAGAGCGAAGAGGTCAGAAGGATTTTGAGAGACCTCACATTCGTTTTTCAGGGTACTTTCGAAAGACTGTCACCCTCTCTTGAGGCGCTCGGAATTCTGGACGGACTTTACGCAAGCTGTCTTTATGCTAAGAAGAGAAGGGGCGTCTTCCTGGAGCCCTCAAATGACGGAGAGTTTTTTCTCGTGCAGGCGAGACATCCACTTATTGATGACGATAAGGTCGTAGCGATAGACTTCCATATGAGGCAGGACACGAGAGGAGTCTTCATAACCGGTCCCAACACCGGGGGAAAGACCGTAGCCATGAAGACAATAGGCCTCTCAGTACTTCTTATGCTCTGCGGGCTTCCCGTACTGGCCGATCCGGAATCGAAGATTCCCAATTTCAAGAGCATCTTTGCCGATATCGGGGACGAACAGTCAATAGAACAGAGCCTCAGCACATTTTCTTCCCATATATCGAGAATTATCGGCATTCTGCATAAGGTAGACGCAGATTCTCTCGTTCTTCTGGATGAGCTTGGAGCAGGTACGGATCCAGTTGAAGGAGCGGCCCTATCTATTGCGATTATCGAAAGGATTCTGGCCAGTTCTTCACGATTGATACTCACAACTCACCTCACGCCTATCAAGTTGTATGCTATGGAAAGGGAGGATGTGGAAAACGCCAGTGTCGAGTTCGATGTGAAGACCCTAAGACCCACATACAGGCTGATGATGGGAATTCCGGGATCTTCAAACGCAGTTGAAGTGTCAAAGAGGCTTGGACTGCCCACAGATATAATTGTCAGAGCGCAGGCTTATATGGACAGCGATGCAAAGGATCTAGAAGCGATAATAGGAAAGCTCCACAGAGAGAAGTCCTCTCTCGAAGACTCCAGAAGGGAACTGGAACTTACCAGAAGAGAGTTGCGGTCCAAGACGAAGGAATTCGAAGAGAAACTGGCAATAATAAAGGAGAAACGTTACCGGGAGGTCAGTAATGAAATCGCCTCTCTAGAGTCAAAACTGAACGATTTACTTAAAGAGGTGGAGACAGCCATCAATCTTTCGAGATCGGACAGAGAGAAGGACAAAGTCCAGGCCGTGAAGAGACTTCAGGAGTTGAAAAGGGAAGTAGGCCAGTTTTACCGGGCTCCGGAGGCAAAGGCGGCAGATAGACTCCCCGTCGTAGGAGATACTGTAAGACTTCTCGACGGAGGTATGGAAGGTACTGTCTCTGGTATAGATGGAGATAGAGTCGTAGTCGATTCCGGAAAGATAACTCTGAAAATCCCCGTCTCAAGAGTGAGGGTAGTCGAAGGCAAAGTCAAAGAACCAAAGGAAGCCTTTAGTGAGATGCCAACCGGTTTGGTTAGTTCGGAAATCGATATAAGGGGAAGTGTGACGGAAGATGTCCCGATAGTGATCGCCGATTTCTTGCAGACTCTAAAGAGGAACGGCGTCAAACAGGGTTATATAATACATGGAAAGGGAACGGGTAAACTTGCCGAAAGCGTATGGCAGTTTCTACGAAAGACGAAGACAGTCAAGAGCTTCAGAATTGGAGTACCTAACGAGGGCGGAAGCGGTGTTACGATCGTAGAAGTCTAGAAAGTCAGGCAGGTGACCGTTTAATATGAGAGTAGGTACAGATATAGTCAGAGTATCGAGAATGACCGAAAGGATTGCTCGCAGAATCCTTGGGGAAGGTGAGAAGATTATATACCACTCTCTGGGAAGCGATTCTAGAAGGCGGGAGTTCGCAGCCGGTCGTTTTGCGGCCAAAGAGGCCCTTATCAAAGCGTCGGGAAAGAGAGGCATAGAGTTTTCGAGCATACAGTTCTTGATGAACGAGGATGGCTCGCCAGAGCCCTCAAAAGAAGTAATCGCTTTGCTTGATGGGGCAGATATAACGGTAAGTATTTCCCACGAAAAAGAGTACGCAGTGGCTGTCATAATCGTCTTCTAGGGAAGCTCTAGATCTTAACTGAATTCGTGACTATTGTCTCTGAGAGGTGTTTCTCTTGCTTTCATTTGAAGAGGCCAGAAAGAGAGTTGTAGAGTTGAAGGACGCTCTCAATTATCACTCTTATAGATACTATGTTCTTGATGATCCAATAATAAGCGACAGTGAATACGATCTCCTGTCAAGAGAGCTGGCCGATCTAGAACGGCACTACCCCGAACTTCTGTCGGAAGACTCTCCAACCGGAAGGGTAGGCTTGAAACCGGCAGGTTCCCTGAAAGAAGCAGTCCATGATTACAGGCTTTACTCACTGGACAACACCTACTCGGAAGAAGAGGTAACGCTTTTTGATAAGGGAATAAAAGAGGCCCTTGGCTGCAGTGAAGCGAGATATATATGCGATCTGAAAATAGATGGACTCTCCGTCACCCTAAAATATCAGGATGGTCTTCTGGCCCTCGGCGCTACCAGGGGCGACGGGTTTGTCGGAGAAGATGTCACGAACAATATCAGGGCAATCAGATCGATTCCGTTGAAGCTTAGAAGAGACATCTCTATCGAAGTCAGGGGTGAGATCTATCTACCTAAGGACGTCTTTCAAGAGCTCAACAGAGAGAGAGCAAAAAGAGAGTTGCAGCCCTTTGCAAATCCCCGAAATGCTGCCGCCGGTACGCTGAGACAACTCGATCCGGCAGAAGTGTCCAGGAGAAGACTCAGTGTGTTCTTCTACGAAGTTGTCGAGCCGCTAAAATATGGAATCAAGACTCACGAAGAGCTTCTGAATTTCCTTCCGGAGCTGGGCTTGAGAGTGGAACCGAATTACAGAGTCGCCGATAAGGTAGAAGAAGTCCTCGAGTACTGGAAGGAATGGTCTGCAAAGAGAGACGCCCTGAACTACGCAATAGACGGAGTGGTCGTAAAAGTAGATGACTTTGGTCAGCGGCAGGAGCTGGGTTACACTTCTAGAGCTCCGAGATGGGCGATCGCCTTCAAGTTCCCCGCAGAACAGATAAGCACGAAGCTTATCGGTGTAACCCTTCAGGTGGGGAGACTGGGGAATATAACACCGGTAGCCGAACTCCAACCGGTAAGGCTTGCAGGTACGACCGTCAAAAGAGCGAGCATGCACAATTTCGACTTCATAAGCGATAGAGACATAAGATTGAACGATATAGTAATAGTGGAAAAGGCAGGAGAGATTATTCCGCAGATCGTGAGAAGTATTCCCGATAGAAGAACAGGTGAGGAGAGAGAGATAGTTGCCCCCGTCAGGTGTCCAGTTTGCGGTGGCGATGTTGGCCGTGAGAAAGAGGAAGAAGTCGCTTTGAAGTGCCTTAATCCGTATTGTTCGGCAAAGGTGTCCCGACGAATAGTCTTTTTTGCTTCTCGAAACGCTATGGATATCGAGGGTTTGGGTGAAAAGCTCATAAACAGGCTCGTAGAATCCGATCTCATAAGGAGACCGTCGGATATCTACTCTCTGGATAAAGAGAGACTCCTCGGACTGGGTGAGGGTATCGGTGAAAAGCTCGCAGACAATATTATGGATGCCATAAATGACAGCAGGAAGAGACCCTTACACAAGCTGATTGCCGGTCTTGGTATCCCCGGAGTGGGAGCTAAACTGGCAAGAGATCTCGCAAATTACTTTGGAAGCCTTTCTGCACTTTCAAAGGCAGAAGCTGACGAACTTATGAAGGTTACGGGAATCGGAGAGGAGCTAGCCACAAAAATCATCGAGTTTTTCAGTGTTGCGGAAAACGTTGAGGAGACAGCTATTCTCGATGAGTTGATAGAATTCGAGCAGGAGCATTCCGAGGCCGAGAAGCCTCTTAGAGGAATGAAGATCGTTGTCACCGGTACATTGAGAAACTATACCAGAAAGGAGATTCAGGAAAGGATAAGCTCGCTGGGAGGCGAAGTCTCGTCCTCGGTCTCGAAGAGTACCAGTTTCGTGCTTGCCGGTGAAAGTCCCGGATCCAAAGAGAGTAAGGCCAGATCTTTAGGGGTACGGGTATTGAATGAAGAGGAATTCGAGGAGATGCTGAAGAATTGATACGCTACTTTGACAACAATGCCACAACGGCTATGGATAGAGATATAGGCGAGCTGATGCTGAAACTCTGCACAGAGAACTATGGAAATCCCAATTCAGTTCACTCTATGGGACTGGATTCAAACAGACTTCTCGAGGAGTCGAGACTTAGAGTCGCAAGGGTTCTGGAAGTGGAACCCTCCGAAGTATTCTTTACATCGAGCGCAACGGAGTCTATAAACTGGATACTTCGATCGAGCGCGACTTTCAGGGGAAAGAAAAACAGGGTTGTAACGACCTCTATCGAACATAAGGCAACTCTAGATACGTTGAAGGATTTAAAGAACTCATACGGCATCGAAGTGATAGAACTGAGGCCGGAAAGAGACGGAATAGTAGACCCGGAAAAGGTGATGAGAGCCGTTGATTCCGAGACGTTCTTAGTCTCAATTATGGCTGCCAACAATGTTACCGGTGCCATACAGCCTTTCGAGGAACTCGGGGAACGCCTCAAAGCGAAGCCGATACTCTATCACGTTGACGCCGTACAGAGTATAGGCAAATTCGACTTCAAACCGCGAAGGGTTGGATGTACATTCGCTTCTTTCTCCGCTCATAAGTTTCACGGACCGAAAGGGGTGGGAATCACCTTCATAAACAAGGGGAGTCCCTTAAGGCCGCTGATAACCGGTGGAGGTCAGGAGAGAGGTATGAGATCTGGAACTCAAAACGTCCCCGGAATCGTAGCCGCTTCGCTTTCTATGGAGCGTGCCGTACAGCTTTCTCCGGACACGAACGATAGGCTTTCCCGGTACAAAGAGAGGTTAAAAGTAGAAGTCGAGAAGCTTGGTGGAAGGATAAACTCGCCTTTGAAGTCGATTTCGAATACTCTGAATGTTTCTTTTCCAGGTATAAGATCGGAAGTCCTTGCGAATTTTCTTTCCAGGGAAGGAGTCTTTGTCGGCACCTCTTCGGCCTGCTCTTCGAGAAATGATGGCGGGCAATATGTTCTGGATAGCATGGGCCTTGATTCGAGAATCGCGACCAGTGCAATAAGGATAAGCATGTCGAGATTCACAACGGATGAAGATATAGAGATTATAGTAGAAAAACTCAAACAATCGATCCCTGCTTTGAAATTCTAGCTCTTAACGGTTATAATTGACTATAGTCAGACTTAACTGTCTTTGAGGTGGTATATTGTGGTTAGAAGTATGACCGGATTTTCTAGATCTGAGAGAGTTCATGCCGGTATAGGTGTAACAATCGAAATAAAGACAGTTAACTCCAAGTACTTGAATGTGGATGTGAGTATAGGGGAGACTTTCTCAGAGATCGAGTTGAGTGTCTCTCGTCTTATAAAAGAGAGAATCAAGCGCGGTACTGTTAAATCGAGAGTAGAGATATCTGTGCTGGATGAAGATGAGCTACTGAAACCGGATTTTGCCGCTGCGACTTCGATTTATAATTCGCTCAGGGCGATTGCAAAAAAGCTCAGTTTGAATGGTGAAATAAGTATAGATTCGATGAGTCGTTTCAAAGAGATATTGAGAACCAGAGTCTCCGAGGAGCTGCTGGAAAGGGTCTGGAAGACTCTAAAACCGGCGCTCGAAGAGGCTATTGATAGCCTTAACAAAGACAGAGATCGAGAAGGACACAATCTTGGACTCGCCATGAAGGAGTATCTGGACAGGCTTCAAGAAATAGTCTTAGAGTTACGAAGCATGACCGAACACATGATTCAATACTACAGGGATTTTCTAAGAAATCGGGTGGAAAAGTTCTATACTGGCGAACTCGATGAAAACAGGCTCGAACAGGAAGTTGTTCTGATGGCTGAAAGGGCTGATATTTCAGAGGAAATCGTGAGATTGATCTCTCACATTGAGTCTTTCGGGGAGATCATGAGTAACTCGAATGAATGCGGGGTTCAGCTGGACTTCATATGCCAGGAATTACACAGAGAGTTATCCACGATCGCATCAAAATCAAAGAAACTGGAGATCTCCACTCTGGCTGTGGAGGGCAGAACGTTGGTCAACAAACTGAGGGAGCAGGTGCAGAACGTAGAGTAGGAGGTGTTCTTCTTGTACGGACTAATAAATGTGGGTTTTGGAAATGTTATTATCGGTGACAGGGTAATTGCTATCGTTAATCCCGAATCCGCCCCTTTGAAAAGGCTGAAGGAAGTAGCAAAGGACGAAGGAAAACTCATCGATGCCACCTATGGTAGAAAAACGCGCGCGATAGTTATCACTGACAGTAACCATATAATCCTCTCCGCTATACAGCCAGAGACAATTGCGTCGAGGTTCATGCAGACTTTCAGCGATATCGAGAAACTGCTGGAAGAGATCCGTGCGTCGGGACAAAGCTTTGAAGAGTAAGGGACTTGTTTTTGTAATGAGCGGTCCGTCAGGGACCGGCAAGACATCCATATTGAGAAAGCTCTTACAGGACACGGAAAGCCTTGATTTTTCCGTTTCTTATACTACAAGAGAGATAAGACCTGGAGAGATCGAAGGCGAGGATTACTTCTTCGTTTCCGAGAAGGACTTCAAGTCTCTGATAGAAAGAGGCGAGTTTCTTGAATGGGCCACGGTCCACGGAAACTTCTACGGAACTTCTAGGACTTTCGTGGAGAATACTATAAGTAAAGGAAGAGACATTCTTCTTGATGTAGATGTCCAGGGTGCGATATCGATTATGAAGAAACTTGAAGATGCAGTCTATGTCTTTGTCGCTCCGCCTTCTTACGAAGAACTGGAGAGAAGACTCACTTCAAGAGGTACGGAAAACTCCTCATCATTGAAAACACGACTCGAAAATGCAAGGTGGGAGCTTGAGCAGATGAAGCTCTTTCAATACTTGATAATCAACAACGATGTATGTAAATCGGTGAATCAGTTCAAGGCAATAATCGAGGCTTCAAAACTGTGGATAGACAGAATTGTCAGAGAGAATGGCGATAAATTTCTTTTAAGGAGCAAGTACAATGATAATCAACTATGATTCTCTTTTGAAAAGGATCAGACACAAGTACGCAATACCCGTGGCGGCAGCGAAGAGGGCGGAAGATCTTGAAGACTTCGGAAGACCAAAACTTGATGCCGCAACGGTCAAGGCCGCGGGAGATAAGATAACTGTCGCTCTCAAGGAACTCGAAGAGGGGTATATAAGAATCAGAAA
>LVBU01000170.1 GCA_001603185.1 Thermotogales bacterium Thermo_02
CTGACTTTATTTGATTCCGGTGTTTCGCTTCGATAATCTATCGTGTATCTCTCGAACCTCTCCAGAACATCGTTCTGACTGAAAGAAAAGGACAGAATCGAAACAAGCAAAACAAAAACGACTGAGAGAAATCTCTTTGGCACTTCACACCTCCAGCCCAGTCACTTCTTCAGCATGTTCTCTATAGCGTTTGTAATAACGTTAAGACCCGTCGTATTTGCAGCGCCATCAGGTAAAACTATATCACAAAAGTACTTCTGAGGTTCGATGAAGCTCTCGAACGATGGACTGACAAACTTCCTGTATTGGGTTATGATGCTTTCCAGCGATCTTCCGCGCTCTCGAGTATCTCTCTCGATTCTTCTGATAAGCCTTTCGTCTGCCGGAGCATCTATATATATTGAGAAATCGAAAAGATCTCTCATCTCTCTTTTGAACATAACTAGCAGGCCTTCAACTATGACAAGCGGCTTTGGATCAAATCTCCTGCATATTCCTTCTTCACGCCTGTAAGTTACCATACTATAGACCGGAACGTTTATCGATCGGTTCTCTTTTATACATTTGAGATGCGACTCGAACAGATCAAAGTCGAAGGCTTTTGGCGAATCGAAATTGAATTCCCTGGGATCGGTACCCGGTTCCAGATTCTTATAATAATCGTCCATGGAGAGAATGGAAGCACAGCTCTTGAAGTGGGTGAAAATCGCGTTGGTTACCGAAGTCTTTCCGGCACCGCTACCTCCGATTATCGAAACGAGCACCACTAGATTCGCTTCCCTTGACGCACCTGATCCAGACTCATGCTGAATGCCAGAGATCTAAAAGTGACTGATATATCTATATCTTCTATGCTGACTCCCTCTGGAATAGACAGTCTGACGGGAGCAAAGTTTATTATACCTCTTACGCCGGAAGCGATTAGCAGATCGACTATTTCTTGGGCTACTTCACCCGGAACCGCAATGACTCCAATACTTATCTCACGTTCATGAACCAGTCTTTTCAGCCTGTTTACCGGTTCTATTGTGAGCTCGCCAGGCATCGGCAATCCGATCTTAGACGGGTTATTGTCAAAGAGTGCCCTCACGAAGAAGCCCGACTTTTCGAGTCCCGCGTAGTTCGCAAGGGCCATACCTAGATTTCCCATTCCTACTATGCAGAAATTCCAGTTCTTTCGCATACCAAGAATCTGACTAACACCTTCAAGAAGTCTGTCCGCGCTGTAACCAACGCCTCTCTTACCAAACTCTCCAAAATAGGAGAGATCCTTTCTAACCTGACTGGATTTGATACCCAGAAGATCGGCAATATCCTTCGAAGAGACATTCGTCCTGCCGTTTCGGATCATCGATTCAAGACAGCGATGGTACATTGCCAGTCTCTTGACAGTAGGCTTTGGAACATTTTGACTGTCCAACTTCAAACAACCTCCAGGTCTTTCAGACTCCAGAACATTTGTGAAAATTATATCACGCATGAGGTTTCCAAAACCACGGTTGAAGGCTTCAGGAAAATCTACTTCTGTTGCATGATATAATTGCTCGTAGTCACTTGAGTGACTACAGATAGGAGTTCGTTTTATGAGGAAAAGAGTTCATTTCAGTGATCAGGGGATCATCATTTTTTTATTGATCATCGCTCTTTTTCTTTTTGTTGAAGCGTTGATGTTGTATCGTTATATTAGGGAATCGTCAAGTATCGAATTCACAATCAGATTCGCCGACCCAACTGAAGAATTGAAAGTACTTCTGGGGAACGAAGGTTACAGACTTATGCCCGGTGATAGTCTCGATATCAAAGTTCACCGCAAAGAGAAGGTAGTCGTGGAACAAGCTGTCTCTGGAAGATATACGGTCAGGATTGGTGATCAGAGAATCGAAGTGAGTATTCCATATGTGGAAGTGAGTGTTAAATAAATGGGAGACATGAGAAAGACGGAGTTAGTAAACCTTGTAATGTTCGTTTTCGGATCATACATAGATTATAGACTTCAAGAAGTCCAACCTGTTCTGGAAGAGTATTTTGGCCCCGTTGATTACATATCGAAGACTCTGGACTTCGATAAGTATACGTCTTACTATAACGATGAGATGGGCTACAGGCTTCTAGGCAAACTCTTGTCTTTCACACGTCTTATTCACCCATTACAGCTTTCCGTTGCGAAGAGAATTACGAATTCAATTGAAACGAAGTTCGCTCTTGAGGGTAAACGAAGAGTAAATCTAGATCCCGGTTATATACATCATGCGCAATTTGTTCTTGCCTCGACAAAACATTGGGCGAACAGGGTGTACATTGGCAACGGGATTTACGCAGAGATAACTTTGATGTTTGTAAACGGTCAGCTGACACCACTTCAATATACTTACCCCAATTACAAAGACCG
Organism: Thermotogales bacterium Thermo_02; assembly: GCA_001603185.1. Classification (GTDB taxonomy): domain Bacteria; phylum Thermotogota; class Thermotogae; order Petrotogales; family Kosmotogaceae; genus Mesotoga. Next base: position 2,390 of record LVBU01000170.1, read on the forward strand.
GGAGTATATTGATGAGTTGATGAAGATTAGAGAGCAATATCTTGAGAAGAGAAAAAAGAGACAGTTTGACAACAACTCGAATTGAAGGGTTTGAGAGTTCCGTCAGTAGTTGTGCGATGCAAGTCAAGTTACTCGAAAGGAGGCAGGCAATTCCTCTGCGGTAAGCTTAGATCTGGGAGGGGTGATATTGCCGGTTGCTGATGAATCTTGGAGTGCTAACGCTTGGATGTCCCAAGAATCTAGCAGATATGGAAAATTTCAAAGGTATTATGAGGAGTCAGGGGAACGCCATTGTGGAAGATATTTTAATGGCCGATATCCTGGTGGTCGATACATGTGGTTTCATAGAGGACGCCAAGAGAGAGAGTATAGTCGAGATATTTCGAGCGATATCTGCGAAAAAGACTAACCCCGACCTCAAAGTCATAGCTGTTGGATGCCTTGTTCAAAGGTATTTCGATGAGATGAAGAAGGACATCCCAGAAATAGACGGTCTCATAGGAGTAACAAGTCCTCTGACGCTTGCAAAGCTTATTGAACGAGGAGAGTACTTCTACCTTGGACAACCGGAGGGCATCTATGGTTTTTCGGATCGCCTGACAGATGGATATACGGCTTATGTGAAAATAGGAGACGGGTGTAACAGAAACTGTTCATTCTGCTCTATTCCATTGTTCAAGGGAGCATCGAAGAGCAGAGATCTCGAAAGCATCAAGCAGGAGAGTCTTTCTCTGGTTAAGAAGGGCGTGAAAGAGATTGTCCTGGTATCTCAGGACAATACTCAGTATGGAAGAGATCTCACCGGAGGCGAGAGTCTCGGTAGCCTTCTCAGAGAGCTCGATTCTCTTAACGGAGATTTCTGGATAAGGGTGATGTATCTCCATCCAGATCATCTGGACAATACGATTATTGAGACCATGCTTTCTCTGGAAAAAGTGGTTGACTATTTCGATATCCCAGTACAGAGCGGATCAGATGAGATTCTAAAAAGGATGGGGAGGTCAAAGAAGTCTCAAGAGCTCAAAGATATGTTTCTCACTATAAGACGGCTGGCACCTCACAGTGCGCTTCGTACAACTATCCTTGTGGGGTTTCCTGGCGAGACGGAGAAGACATTTCAAGAGACGATTGACTTTGTTGGGCAAATCGGTTTTGACAGGCTTGGAGGATTTGCTTACTCAAAAGAAGAAGGCACACCCTCTTTTCCTTTCAGAAGAACCATTAACGAAGAAAAAGCAAAAGAAATGCTTGAAAGGCTTTTGGAAGAACAAGACCTTATTTCTGCAGAAAGACTGAGTTCGTTCAGAGGAAAGGTTATGAAGGTTCTGGTAGAAGAGTCTGGAACGAGTTACAGTATTGGTAGAGCTTATAACTGTGCTCCAGAGATTGATGGTGCGGTCGTGCTTAAGGGTCATAACGAAGAAGGTGTATTTATTAGGGCCAGAATTACCGACACGTTTGAACACGATATGGAAGGTGTTGTACTTGATGAACTTGCCTAATCTATTGACAATTAGTAGAATCATTTTGACTCTTCCGGTTCTGCTCCTGCTAACTACCGGAAACACTTTTGCACATTATCTATCGGCTTTTGTCTTTGCCGTAGCCGCCCTAACTGATTTCTTCGATGGAAGGATTGCTAGAAAGCGCGGTATGGTTACAGATCTCGGAAAGTTTCTCGATCAGATCTCTGACAAGATACTAGTCACATCTGTTTTTCTGGGTTTTATGGCTCTTTCGAAGGTAAGTGTATGGTTGCTGTTCGTAATAGTGTTTAGAGATACAATAGTGTCTGGAATAAGAATGCTTGCTTCGAGTCAGGGAAGAGTCATAGCTGCCGATATCTTTGGAAAGGCGAAGACAGCTGTCCAGATGGCTTTCATAGTGCTATTGTATACGCAACTTCTATGGGGTTTTCCCGATCAAGGCGCTACAGTCTGGTTGGAATTTGTGGTCGCAGTGATCACGCTGGTAAGCGGCTTCAACTACCTCCTGAAAAACATGCAGATTTTCGAAGGGGGGCAGTGATTTGCGTTCGTTCATTGCAATAAACACAGGGTCAAGAGTCCCCGAAATGATCGATTCCATTGTCGAAAAACTGAAGAGAATGGGATTCAAGGCTTCTTGGGTGCCAGGAAACAACTCTCATATAACTTTTGCTTTCTTCGAGAGCATAGAGTTTGAGAGACTTGAATTACTGGCAACTATGTTATCGCGCAGACTTAGAGGATTTCCGTCCTTCAGTCTCGAGACCACTGGAATCGGTTACTTCAAGCATAGAGACCTACCGAAAGTCATATGGGTTGGTATCGATCGAAATCAGGTTCTCTTTAATCTATACCGGGAAGTCAGGGTTATTCTTGAAGCCATGAACCTTCCAGCGGAAGAGAGCTTCAGACCGCATCTTACGGTAGGAAGGATGAAGTTCAGTCCCCCACTGTGGGTGAGGTTTCTGGAGACTATAGAGAACGAAAGGATTGTGTTTCCCGTTAACGAGGTAAGTATTTTCGAATCTGTTCTTTCAAAAGAAGGCGCTAAGTATACAAAGGTCTTCACATGTAGTTTTGAAGGAGGACTGGTCAAACATGATATCCAAGGATAAGAAGAATGCACTTGAAAGGGCAATAAAGGATATTGAAAAGCAGTTCGGCAAAGGTTCAGTTATGCTAATGGGCGAGAAGGAGAATCGGAAAAATATAGAAGTTATCTCCACAGGTTCTCTGGCACTGGATGTAGCTCTGACAGTTGGAGGTTATCCAAGAGGTCGGGTTGTTGAAGTCTACGGTGCTGAGTCCAGCGGCAAGACAACTATAGCCATCCACGCGATAGCACAGATTCAAAAGTCTGGAGGGGTTGCGGCCTTCATAGATGCCGAACATGCTCTGGATATTCATTACGCTCAGAATCTGGGAGTAGATGTCGACAATCTGCTAATCTCACAACCGGACTACGGAGAACAGGCTCTGGATATTGTCGACGGACTCATCAGATCCAATGCGGTAGATCTAATCGTTGTGGATTCAGTTGCCGCCCTCGTACCCAGAACGGAAATAGAGGGGGCAATGGGGGATCTGCAAGTTGGTCTTCAGGCAAGGTTAATGTCTCAAGCGCTCAGAAAGATTTCGGGAAACGTAAACAGATCGAATTGCGTAGTAATGTTCATAAACCAGACCAGAATGAAGATAGGGGTTGTATACGGAAATCCAGAAACGACAACTGGTGGAGTTGCTCTGAAGTTCTACTCTTCAGTAAGATTGGAAGTGAGAAAGGGAAGCGCAATAAGAGAGGGAAACAATGTTATGGGAAATGAGACAACTATAAAGGTTGTCAAGAACAAGGTCGCTCCTCCCTTCAAAGAAGCGAAAGTCGATATAATATACGGACTGGGAATTGAACACTCCAATGAGCTTTTTAATCTGGCTCTCAGTGCCAATATTATAGAGAGAAAGGGTGCCTGGTACACTTACATAACCCCCGACGGTAGTGAAATCAGTCTTGGCCAGGGCAAGAACAATGGAGTAGAGTATCTGAAGAGCAATCCCGACGTGATGCTTGAACTGGAAAACCGGCTCAGAATAGCAAATAACCTTCCACCGATCGAAAAGGTCAAAGAAGAAGGCGAATAATGCTAAAGGATCCTCTGAATGATGCACTGAGATTTCTCAAGTTCAGGCTTCGATCAAGGCATGAACTTGAAGAACATCTTCTAAGCAAGGGTTATCAATGGAATGAAATTCACTCAGTTCTTATAAAGCTTGAAGAAAAGAGACTTATAGACGATCACAGATTCACCAGTGTCTATATTAGCGATGGTCTCAATGTTCATTACAAGGGACCATTCAGATTGAAAGTAGAGCTATTGAAACTTGGAATTTCTGAAGAGAAGATCGAAGAAGCAATGAATGAAGAGCTTCTGGAGTGTGATTTGAAAGATATAATAAGACGGGCAATTGGAAATACACAGATTGAAGACGTGGAAAAGATAAAGCGAAAGCTTTTCAGAAAAGGGTTTTCGATTGATTCAATTAATGAGGTGCTTAAAGAGAAATTATGAAAGGAGGGAGCTGGCTTTGTCGCCTGACAGATTAAATGGCCAGCGACACATAGAATGATGTTAGTGGTTGGAATAGCAGTCGGTCTTGCAGCCGGGCTTTTGCTGGCGTATTACCTTGTAACCCCGAAAGCGGTTACAAAGGCCAGAGATGATCTTCATAATCAGTTGAAGGCTGCAAAACAGGACGCAGAGACGATAATCAAGAGAGCAAATGAAGAGGCCGATCACTTGAGGAAGAAGGCCTTGATAGAAGGCAGAGAGGAATTACATAAACTCAGGGAAGAACAGGAAAGAGATTTTAAGAATGACAGGGAAGAGCTAAAGCAATGGGAAGAGAGAATATCCAGAAGAGAGGACAATATCGACAAGAAAGAAGAAAGCCTGGATAGAACGAGGCAACAGCTGGAAATAGAGAGAGTAAATGTGGAGAACATGAAGGAAGAGGCCGAGAAGAAACTCTTCCGTCTCGCAGAATTGACTATGGAAGAGGCCAGAGATGTCGTGCTAAAGAGAGTTGAGGAAGTATACGAGCACGATCTTGCCCAGAGTTTCAAACAGCTGAAGGATCACTATGATGAAGAAGGAAACAGATATGCCAAGTGGGTGATAGTGAATTCCATCCAGCGCTACGCTGCCGACTACGCAGGCGATGTCACCGTGAGTACGGTTTCACTTCCTTCAGATGAGATGAAAGGTCGCATAATCGGAAGAGAAGGAAGAAACATTAGAGCCTTTGAAAAACTTACAGGTTCAGACCTCGTAATAGACGATACTCCTGAAGTCGTAGTCGTTTCATGTTTCAATCCTCTGAGAAGGGCAATCGCCAAAATGACTCTGGACAAACTTGTGGAAGATGGAAGAATACATCCGGCACGAATTGAAGAGATGTATGAGAAATCAAAGAAGGAGATCTATAACGAGATAAAGGAGGCCGGTCAGGAGGCGCTGATGAAAGTCGGGATTCCATCGATGCACCCCGAACTTGTGAAGCTACTGGGAAGGCTGCGCTTCAGAACTAGTTACGGCCAAAATGTGCTCCAGCATTCAGTTGAAGTGGCCCATCTTGCTTCCCTAATGGCTTCTGAACTTGGCTTGAACGTCGACAAAGTCAAGCGAGGCGCTATCCTCCATGATGTAGGAAAAGCAATCGATCACGAAATCGAGGGTTCGCATTCGATAATTGGTGGAGAGATTGCCAAGAGATACGGAGAGAAGAGCCAGGTTGTGAACATGATTCAGTACCATCACGGCGAAACGGAAGCCCTTACTCCAGAGGCCGTTCTTGTAGCGGCGGCAGATGCCGTATCCGCTTCGAGACCCGGTGCTCGAAGAGAGTCTCTGGACATGTATATAAAGAGGCTCGAGAATCTGGAGGGTATCGCCACGAGCTTCAAACACATAGAAAAGGCTTATGCAATTCAGGCAGGGCGAGAGATCAGGGTAATAGTGGAGCCCGAGAAGATAGATGATCTTCTTGCAGAAAAACTGGCCATAGATATTGCCAAGAAGATTGAGACTGAACTTGAGTATCCGGGTGTTATCAAAGTAACGGTCATTAGAGAACGACGAAGCGTGTCCTACGCTTCTTGAACGCGTTGACATAGGCAGTTTGGTGGGATAGAATTGATCTCAGGTGCCAACGTAGCTCAATCGGCAGAGCGGCTCATTCGTAATGAGCAGGTTGGGGGTTCAATTCCCTTCGTTGGCTCCAGATGCGCCCTTAGCGGGCGCATTCTTATTGGCGGTGATATACATGAAAAGACTTGAAGAAGAAACTCTGGAGTTTATCAGAAAGTGGAATCTGCTTAAGAGAGGCCAGCGTATTCTGGTTGCTGTATCAGGCGGAAAGGATTCAATGGCTCTTCTTAATATTCTCACAAACATAAGAGCAGTACTGTCTATAGATCTCGCGGCAGCGAATCTAGATCACTGTCTGAGAAAAAAGGGTCCTGCTGAAGAGGCCGCGATGATTCGCGTTTTCTGTGACAGGCATGGAATTCCTTTCTATCACGAGAGAAGAGACGTAAGAGAATTTATGCTGGAAAATGGAGGGATGTCGATAGAGGAAGCTGCCAGAGAAGTGAGATATGACTACCTGAGAAAGGTGAAAAGAGAGACCGGCTCAGATGCAATAGCAGTAGCTCACAACAGGGACGACCTGGCCGAGACAATGCTTCTCAGGCTTGTTAGGGGAACCGGCATAAAGGGAATCGTTGGATTGAGACCATCAAACGGCGATGTCGTAAGGCCGTTGCTATTTTGCGATATGCAACAGATTATGGATTATGTTACAATTAACATGGTTACGTTTATGGATGATGAGACAAACTTTGATGCTGGTTTTGAACGCAATTATATGCGAATGAAGATTGTTCCGGAATTGAAGAAGTTGAACCCATCCTTTAACCTGTCGATGTGGCGCTTCTTTGAAAATGCACTTGATGACTATCGGTTCATCGAGAGAGAGGTTCAAAGAGTACTCGAAGACTTTGACAAGCTCGAGGGTGTTCTATTTGTTGAGCTCGAGAGTTTTGGAAAGCTTGATAAGGCCTTGATATTTGAGAGCGTAAGAGAGGTAGTTGCGGAGATGAGCGGAGACGGTTATCCGCCTTCGAGAGAACGCATAGAATCATTTTACGAACACCTTAACAAGCGCGGTAGTTGGGTTATAGAGTTTAGAGAAGATGTAAAAGTCACCAGAGTTGGAAAGTTTCTCTTCTTCTTCAGGGAGAAACTTGAGTTTAAGAAAGTTCGAACAGAGATAATTGAGGAATTACCATTTTCCATTTGTGAGGAAGATTGGTGTTTGAGACTCGAGAGGGGTCGAAATGATTCTAAAAACCTTGACGGTAGAATGAAGAGTATCTGTAATCCCTCTGTTTTGAGGTTTCCCTTGAAACTCAGACCTCTGAACAGAGAAGACCAGTTTACCCCGTTTGGTCTGGGTAAACCGAAACCAGTAAGAGAAGTAGTTGGAAATAAGGGATTGAAGGGTTTCATTAGCGCGATTTCCGTACTTGTGAACTGTGACGGAGAGATTCTCTGGGTTCCTGGCGTAGCCTCCAGCGAGATGTGCAGAGTGGGACCATCAGTTAAAGATGTAGCTGTTTTTAGTCTGGAAAGGAGGTAGTTCTGTGGAACAAAGGCCCAGGCTTGGAATGATTCTTTTTTATGTTGTTCTGGGAATATTCTTGCTCATCGCTCTTCGTGGGCTATATCCTACTGAGACAAGCGTTGAAGTTCCCTACACTAAGTTTCTGAGTGATTTTAATAGCATAATAGATATAGTTGTCTATGATAATGGAAAGGTAGTGTACATAACCGGTGACGATCCAAGACGTTCTTTCGAGACC
>LVBU01000642.1 GCA_001603185.1 Thermotogales bacterium Thermo_02
GAAATAAATAAAATTGAAATACCAGTTTCTGAAATTTCTGGAACTTTATTTCCATCCGGTCAAAAAAATTACAAATCTCTCAGCGGTTCATTTGGATTAGTTTATAATCTAACGGATGATATTTCGATTTACTCTAATGCGGCAAACGCATTCCGCGCGCCAACAATCGAAGAGCTTTCTTCATACGCGATCCACGAAGCCACTTCTACTTTTGATATTGGTGATCGTAATTTATCCAATGAAAAAAATCTTGGTTTGGATTTCGGCTTCCGTGTTCGTAAAACTAATCACTTTGTTGAAGTAAGCGGATATTACAATAACATCAATAATTATATTTTCAGAAAACCGGTCAATAGTTTTTATAATCCCAACGCTCAGGATGGACCTTTCAATAATGATAACACAGGAATACCGGTTTACAAATACAGCCAAAGTGATGCCATTATTTATGGCGCTGAATTTAAAGCTCAATATGAATTTACCGGCGAACTTTCCACCACTGTTGTTTTTGATTTTGTAAGTGGTAAACAAAAATCCAATAACGAAAACTTGCCACAGTTGCCGCCGTTGAGATTTTCAATTGAACAAAGATACGCTACGGATTTTTATTGGATTGGCGCGCAATGGAAATTAGCCGCGGCTCAAAATAAAACTGCCCCGTTCGAAAAACCGACAAAAGGTTACGGCATTTTAGATTTTTATGCCGGATTAAAATTTTTAACCGGAGGATTTGTGCACATGCTTGATCTGAAAATTTCCAACATGCTGGATCAATCCTACAAAGATCATTTATCAGCAATAAAAGATTTTGCGTTTATGCCGGGAAGGAATATTCAATTGAGCTATAAATTTTTATTTTAGGATTTTGATTGTTATATTGGCGCATTAATTTTTTAAAATTTCAGCGCACGGAGAGATGGGTGAGTGGCTGAAACCAA
>LVBU01000171.1 GCA_001603185.1 Thermotogales bacterium Thermo_02
TCGCTTTACTGGACATAATAGCGTGAAGACCAGAGGTGAGAGGTCACAGGTCAGAGGTTAGAAGAGCGTGAAGACCCGTCCTTGGAGAGCAGAAGAGCGGTTCTTCGTTCCGACGCTTCGAGTCCACGTTCTTGGTAAAGATCATCGAAAACACGAGATTAAGAGAGAGGGAGACGAGTATCGAAAACACGAGATGAGGAGAGAAGGAGATCTTGATCTTCACACCTCTAACCTCATACCTCATACCTCTGTTCCACCTCGTCGTCGTCGTGAGCGAAGCGAACTCTCGACAATGTTCTTTCTCGGTTCTTACCAACAACCCACAACGAGCAACGTACAACGGTTCTCAAGAGCACACGCCCCACCGCAAGCGGTCCCCCCCGCTCAAGCGGGGAATTAGATCAAAAACGTCAAGAGCATCCCGCAGAGCGGAACTGGCGCCACGAAGTGGTACTGGCGAAGGCGAAGACTTTACTGGCTGCTTTTACGTTACCTACAACGCTCCACCCTCCATATAGTTTGGCAATTAACTCCTTTTCACGTTACTATATAGGGAGGGTCAATTTAGTCTGCCGCCTTACTAACATTGCGTGCTGGAGGAGTTCATGGCTATTACTCTGTCAATTCTGGTGTATCTCTACGGCTCAATTCAATTCAGTTATCTCTTCACTTACGTTTTCAGTAAGAAACGGCTAGACAGTGAAGGGAGCAGGAATATAGGAGTTGCGAACGCTTTTAGAATCGGAGGATATGGAGCGGGAATCTTCTCGGTTTTAGGCGATGTGAGCAAGGCTCTGCTTCCTATTATTCTTTCGAGTCTCTTCTATTCAGCCGATAGGAGAATGTCATTCATCTTTCTTATAATCGCGGTTTTTGGAACGAGATTTCCGCTCTTTTTCATCATTCGAGGTGGAAAAGGAAGGACAGTTGCGGGCTGGGGAATGCTTTTCATTTTTCCGCTTGCAACGTTTTTGTTAGGCGTGGTATGGACTGCGGTCTTGTTTCTTTTTCGAATGGACACCTTTCTCTCTCTGATCTTCACTTCACTGGCTGTTCCGTTGCTGCTGTTTGCAGTCTATCGCGATGTGTTTCTGATGTTGCTGGGCATAATACTAACCGTACTCGTTCTTCTAAAGAGCTCACGGAAGAATGACGACTTCATTTTCTACGGAGTTCTCAGACATAAGAGGAGCGAAGAGTAATGAAAGCTCTTATACCAATAGAGAGAGTCGGTAGAAGGAGCCAGGCAGGAAATAAGGCGCTGAATCTATCTTTTCTGGCAAGAAAGGGCTTTAGGATACCCGAGACCTTTCTTCTTCGACTCGAGAGAAGTCAGAGACTGACTTCTCCTGAGTTTAGAGAGGAGATCAGACATCTTTTAGACGTGCACGGTGCTCTTGCCGTAAGATCGTCGGCGAACGTTGAGGACACTTCTCAGAATTCCTTTGCCGGGCAGTTCAAAAGCTTTCTCGACCTCAAGACAGAGGCACAAGTAGTAGAAGCGATTGAAGAGGTCATGAACTGGGACTCTTCGGAGCAGTTGAGGAGCTACGCGGAAAGGAGTTCTGTTGAACGGGAAGCAATTGTGATGAACGTTATAGTTCAGAAGATGGTATCTCCCGTTTATTCAGGTGTTGTTTTCACATGCAATCCCTTAACAGGGCTGAACGAGACAATTGTTGAGGCGGTTTCAGGCCGCGGAGACGCCCTTGTTCAAGACGGAGTTACTCCTGAACGCTGGGTAGATAAGTGGGGTACCTGGATAGAAAAACCAGATAGTGCCGACGTTTCCGAAGCTCTTATGAAAAAAATTGTAGCTGAAGCGAAGGCAATTGCGAGAGTTTATGGAAGGGTTATCGATCTGGAGTGGGTATATGATGGAACGGACATCTACTGGCTTCAACTGAGAGAGATAACCGCACTGAACTATCCTGACGTGTATTCGAATCATATCCCCAAAGAGTTTCTTCCCGGAATCATAAAACCGCTTGTCTGGTCGATAAACATTCCTCTTGTTAACGGAGCATGGGTAAGACTCTTCACAGAGATGATTGGCAAAAACGATATTGATCCACTGAGGCTGGCCAGATCATTCTATTACAGGGCATACTTCAACATGGGAGTAATTGGAAGTATCTTCAAGGAACTTGGCATGCCTGCGGAGACTCTGGAACTGCTTATAGGCATCGAAGTCGAAGGTCCGGACAAACCGAAGTTCAAACCCACTTCAAAGACTTTCAGAAAGCTTCCCAGGCTTACGGTCTTCTTCATTGACAAGTTGCTTTTTGGAAGGCGCGCAAGAAAAAAGATCCCACAGTTTAGAGAGCAATCGAAGAGCTATGATATTGACACCCTGGCCACAATGGAACCCAGCAAAATCATAGACAGAATCGACAGTCTATACGGGCTCAACAGCGAGATTGCCTATTACAATATCGTTATTCCTCTTCTGATGTCTCTCTACAATCGTCTCATGACTTCGAGTTTGAAGAAGATCGGGATAGCTGCCGAAAACCTAAACATAGTTGAGGGAATCTCTGAGATGAAGCGCCTAGATCCGAATTATGAGTTGAAAAGACTCCGTGCGGTCTACTCGGAACTCTCAGCCGGAGCGAGAACTCTCATCGAAGCGGAAGGTTATTCTGGACTCCTCAAGTCACTGAATGTGGCCGGATTTAGGGACGAGCTTGACAGATTTCTAGCTGATTTTGGCCATTTAAGCGCCAGTGGAAACGACTTCTCCTTCACCCCCTGGAGAGAAGATCTCGATCACGTTCTTTCAATGATAGTGAACTTTGAAGATATAGGGCAAAAATCGCTCATAACTCTGGACGAAGCCCTCGAAGGAAGAAAGACGGGACTATGGAGGAAGTTTCTATACAACAAGGCCAGAGAATTCAGGGTCTATAGAGAGGAAATCAGTTCGATCTACACATACAGCTACGGTCTTTTCAGAGATCACTTTCTGGCATTGGCAAGAACTCTTGTCGAGCAAGACAGGATTGATATGGAGGACGATATATTCTATCTCAGTCTGAGCGAAATAAGGGCTATGCTGAACGGTGTTCCCAATGGTGAAGAGCCCAGGGAGACTGTAAAGAAGAGAAGACTCGAGATCGAAACATATCGAAACATCGCTGTACCATCAATAATCTTCGGAGACGATGTCCCTCCAGCCGAAGAAAAAGAGTCTAGTGTGCTTAAGGGAACTCCGACATCCAGAGGCTATTACAGAGGCAAGGTCAGATTGGTCCACGACACTAGCGACTTTAACAGGATTGAAAGGGGAGATGTTCTAGTCATTCCTTATTCAGATGTGGCCTGGACACCTCTGTTCGCAAAGGCCGGCGCCGTGATTTCGGAGTCGGGAGGCGTACTTTCACACAGTTCAATTATCGCCAGAGAATACGGAATACCCGCTGTAGTTAGTGTAAGAGGCGCCCTCAGTATTCTTCGAGAAGGAGAGTTGGTCCTAGTAGACGGCTATACGGGAAAGATCACGGTTGAAAACGGTGTTTCATAAAATAGGGACTCTCTTTTTTCAAGAGACGTCCTCCGATAAGAGCATGAAAAGCCGAATAGCCGTCCTTCGTCCAGGATCGTGGACCCGTCCTTGGAAAGAGCGGAGGAGCGAGATCCCGTATAGGAGCACTACGGGATGACAGGACGAAGGAGCAGTTATTCGTTCCGACGCTTTGCGTCCAGGTTCTTGGTAAAAATCATCGAAAACACGAGATTAAGAGAGAGGGAGACGAGTATCGAAAACACGAGATGAGGAGAGAAGGAGATCTTGATCTTCACACCTCTAACCTCATACCTCATACCTCTGTTCCACCT
>LVBU01000172.1 GCA_001603185.1 Thermotogales bacterium Thermo_02
GATCATTTATGCTGTTACAATGGTTCTTGTGTATTTATCAACATTCATTCTTTCACAAATAACAATTCTGGACAACGTGAAGCAGTTTGAAAGTAATGAGGGATGATTGCAGTGAGCGTTATGAAGAGGATAGTTAACTATACCAAGTACTGGGTGTTCGGCCGAAAGCTGTATTTGCTGAGCCAAAAGAGGACGGTAAATTCTAGATTCGATAACTCAGAAACGCTGAAACTGATAGAGTTTGAAGATCTCGAAGTTGTAGAGCGCAGTCGACCTGGGTACTCAAAAATGGCTTTGAAGTACCTTAAGAACCGAGACATTGGAATCTGCGTTGTGGTTGAAGATCTAATAGTAGCTATGGGGTGGGTTTCTGTAAATAATTCGAGCAAACTAGTCTATTCTTCTTATTTTCCCCTGCAACCGGGAACAGCATGGTTTCATGCATCTTGGACTTCGGAGAGGTTCAGAGGAAATGGATATCATAAAGCACTGATAAGGGCACGAATTGAAGAAGTGTCGATGCGTTATGGGACAGATATCAACGTCCTAACCAATATTCTACCGGCCAATGAAATCTCGGTTTCTAATTGGGAAAAGATGGGGTTCTTGAGGATAGGATACCTCCAAGTAATAAACCTTTTGGGCAGGAGGAATATTGTATGGCCAAAAAACTGGGACCTCTAGTATTGCTACTCGACGGCGACTACAGTCACTCTTTGAGTATTGCGTACGAGTTGAAAAAAGATCTAGGATGTAGGATCAATGCAGTGAGAACCAGTAATCTGCTGCTAAACCCAATTGAGTTATATGCTGACAAAACACTCTATCTTTCTAGAGATGATGTTTATGAAAAGCGTCTCTTGGAATATATCAGTACAATCAAGCCAGATTTCGTGTTTCCTGTAGGGTTTAAGTCTTTCGAATGGCTTGATTCTGTAAGAGGAGAGCTACCTCATCAAAGCAAAGTATTCCTGCCTCGTTCTGAAGCTCTAAAGGTAGCCCTTGACAAAGGTTCATTACTATCAAGAGCCAGAATTCAGGGAATGAGGGTTCCTGAGGAGTTCTCAGACAGAGTCGGGGATTTCGGGTTCATCACAAGCAAGCTTCCTGTCTTTTTGAAGGCATCTCATGAAGCAGGCAAGAATATTACATCGTTTGTTACGCGTTTTGAGGATCTTCAGGTGGCCATAGACAGATTAAAAATTGAGAGCAACAACGACAAAATACTAGTGCAAGAGTACATAGATGGTGATGAGCATACTTATTCGTGTGGAATGATTTATGAAAATGGAGAACTTCTGATGAGCTATCAGCATGACGAGATCAAATCTGTTCCCAGAAAAGGAGGAAGTGCGACTAGGATTAGAATTATGAACGATCCGGTTCTGCAATCTCTTTCAGAAAGTATAATGGGCAGTCTGAACTGGAATGGAATTGCGCTTGTTGAATTCAAGCGAAATCGCGAAGGCGAATATGTGTTGATGGAAGTAAATCCAAAGTTCTGGGCATCGTATGCTTTGGCAAGCAGATACGGTTATCACTTTGCCTCTTTCATTGTAGCAAAAGCTTTAGGCTTACAGTTTGATGCAGATACAACAAAGGCAAAGATCAAAGGCTCAATGATTTTTCCGGTACGCGAACTTATGTATTCGCTTAAAAATGAATCCAAACGTGAATCTCTAAAGCACTTTTTAGAACTATTGCTCCCGCCTGCCAAAATCGACTATAGAGTTAGAGAACTACTTGGCTTCTCAAAAAATCTGTTGAAAGAGCTAATAAAAGAGCACCGAAGAAAAACCTAATTCGTTGGCTAGGTTTTTTGGCAACTAGGAAATGGTTCTTCCTCACATCCTATGAACTAGATTATAGCGGCCTTCAATCTCAGTAGTTCAAAAGAACATCTACCATACATTTTCCGTTTGATCGCCTTTATCTTGTTTGTAAAGCCTTCTATGAATCCGTTGCTGAACTCAGTTCTTATTGCATTCTTCACCGCTTCAATATCTCTCTCATCTCTCTGCCGTCTTTACGAAATGTTCAGTTCGCGAATGATATATCTCTTAAAATAAAGATAATAGGGACTCCATTTTTTTGTGGATGAAGGGCTTCTCC
>LVBU01000173.1 GCA_001603185.1 Thermotogales bacterium Thermo_02
TCTATATACAATACTTCTAGACCAGGAGGAAATAATGTTCTGGAAAGAGAAACGGATCGAGAGAAAACTAGAGAGAGATATAGCCAGAAAACATAAAGAGCTGGCCGAAACCATGGATACCCATCAAAGGGCTTCGATTCTATTGGAACTCGCCTCTCTGAAAGAGAAGAGTGGAGATTCGCTCGCGGCATTCGAAGTGCTTCTCGAAAGAGCGAAATCTGTCCGAGACCTGAGTGGGGTGGAAGATCTTACCGAATACTTGGGAAGGACGGAGAATATCGATTTAGAAGAGTTGTCCGAAAGCCTTTTAGAGGTTTCCTGCAGTATCGATCTTGCAGAGTCTCTATCGCTGATCAACTCGGTGGACCGTAGAGATAGAAAAACAGCCATAAAACTCGCTGTAGAGTGTTTTCGAATACTCGGGAACGCGGAGTTCGCCAGTACGGCAATGGGATTGATCGAGAGGGACGTTCTCGAGAGTAGTATGGAGATCCGCCGGTCGCAAATGGAGGTCTATAGATCTTTAGCGAAAAAGTGTGTCTCAGATGAAATCGATGGTTGCCATCGATGCCTGGAAAGGGCCGTTGAATTTGTGCGGACCGTTCTCAAAGATCCTGAACTTGAGCTGGAGTTCACCATCGATTATGCGAAGAAACTTCAGGCATCGGAAGTCAGAAGTAACCTCGTGAGGAATATAATCGATCGTTGCGAAGACTTTTCCGGAGCCTTTTCCGGCAGAGAGGGAGAGTTACTTGACAGGCTAGATCTTCTGTTGGAGCTCGATATAGAGAGAGAGACGCTGCTCCCTCTTGTTGAGTTCATGAGGAAACTAGCGGTCGAAGTATCTGACCCGAGAGCGGAAAGTTACACCGATCAACTGCTGGAAGGTGCGGATCTAAATCGCCTTAAGAGAGAAGCAACTGAGCTTGAACGTCATGCAAAGGTCAACCAGACCGACAACACACTCTGGAGAAAACTGGCTCTGCTCTTCAGAAGAATTATAGACAGCTCGGCCGAGAAAGAGCAGAAGATACTTTATATTCGAAAACTCGGAGCATTGATGAGAGACAGGCTCGACGATTACGTCAACGCTCTAAGTACTTTTGAAGAAGGAATAGCGATAGATAGAGATGACGTGACCTTGTGGCTGGTAAAGGGAATGACTCTTGAGAAAATGGCTCAGAATGAACCGGATTTTGAAAAGACGCGTGGGCTATGGAAGATAGCCTATGATCATTATCTACAGATTGCAGAGAGATTTGAAGAGCAGGAAGTGAAGCTTTCCGCAATTGAAAAATGCGCGATCATAAAAGCGGAAAAGATGACAGGAGTTAAGTAGTTCCGATTGAATTATTTCGAATGTTTGAGACTCTCTTGTAAGAGATCAGAGCGAGGTGAAACATGGCTATGACTGTTGACGGAAGGAAGGTAAAGTCTCTCATAGAGCTGTTGTCGGGCTATCACAGAATGAGGGGAAGCAGGGGATACCATGAATCGATGATGGCGTTGATGAGTTACCTGAAGCGGTCGGGCCTTCCATCGAGAAGGTTCAGGGTTCTTACTTATCCAGCAGACGGTAAGAATGTCAGCGGAAACATACTCACTACTATGGCCTGGGAACCGATCTATGGAGAGCTCTGGCTGGAGAGACCCGAGCGTGTTTTCATAACGTCCACTTCGATATCCAGAGTCTCGCTCGTTTCGGGAAGCTCTGGAAGCGATGGCTGGAAGGAGTTACCGCTTGTCGAGTTTTCAGGTGAAGGCGACTATACGGGAAAGGCTGTGCTGGCTAACGATAATCCTGTAAAGGTCTTTGAACAGGCTGTAGTCAACGGTGGAGCTAGCTGCTTGATACTTTGCTACATGCGCAAGTCCTTCGAAGAGATAGGTCGCAGCCTTGAAATGCTGCCTGACATGACCAATTATCTCAGTATTCCTTATGATAGCGAGTCGGCTTCAAAAAAGGCAGTGGCCTTCTCAATAACGAAAGCGAAGTTTGACCTTCTTCAAAGCGCCTTGAATAATGGAAGCCCTGTAGTAGGCTTCACTGCAGACGCATTGCTCAATGAAGGAGAACTCGAGGTTCTCGAGATCGACGCGACCGGTGTTGAGTCGGAGCCGGGAATAATGATCACGGCACACCTGTGTCACCCTTCTCCTGGAGCGGATGACAACGCTAGCGGAGCGGCTCTCGCAGTAGAACTGGCAAGAGTCCTGCACGAAGAGCGGTTTCCTCTTCCCGTTAAGGTAGTCCTGGTTCCGGAGTATCTCGGAACAGTCCCTTATGCAATTCAGCTTAGGAGAGAGAAGAAGCTGCCCGCGTTTACGATTAACCTTGATATGGTCGGTGCCGATCAGGAGAAGACAGGTTCGACCTTTATTCTTTCAAGAGTACCTCCCTATCTGCCTCAGAAGTGGGGAAGGGTCTTTGAGTACTATATAAATAGACTCATGCCCAGCAATGGAGGCTATCCACTGAAGAGATTCGGAGAGATCCCCTTCATGGCCGGTTCAGATCACTGTGTCTTCACGACTCTGGGAGTTCCCTCACCGTTTGCAGGTCATCTTCCCGACAGATACTATCACTCAGACTTTGATACTCCGGAAATGATGGATGATAAGGAACTTGAGTGGGTCGGAAATGCGGTCCTTAAGACTCTGGAGCATGTCCACTCTCCCGATGAAAAGGCCTCGATTGTCACAAAGGGAAAGATGCTTGGAGAGCTATACTCATTGATCAATATGATATCCGGAAGAGAGGGGAGCGCAGAGCTCCTAGATCTGTTGATCTCCAATTATGAGGGCGGAAGAGTTGCGGAGGCTCTGGTTGATGGAAGTGGGATTCCTTCTTCTATGCCGTTAGAACCAACATTCGAGAGTTCTCTTGGACTTGAGTGGCTCAAGATTGTGCCGGAGGATTTGAAGACCGAAGTCGGACCCGAACTTCTCAGTATGGCCGATTTCATTGTCGGTGGCTCTATGATAATCGGGAGCAGAGAAGCTGTCGAATTGCTTACGAGCATTCATTACGAAGTCGATATCTCGAAAGTTAGAATGCTTACCGGCTGGATGATCGAGAAGTGCTTGTTGAGGTCGCAGTGAAAAGGCTAGTCTGGTTACTCGTATTGCTGCCCGCTGTAGCTCTTGCTACTCTTGATATTCAGGTGGAGTCCGGTGTTGCTATGCCCTGGAGAGGCTATTTGCAGCAGTCCGGAGAAGAACGGACCGAAGTCTTCGATCGAGGACTTTTCAGGGCCTACTTACAGGCTACTCTTGGTTACACTATAGAAGACGTCCACAATATCGAGATCCAGGTCTCTTCTTTTTCGCTGGAAAGTTCGCCAGCTTCCTACGTTGCTGCTTCTTCTGAGGAGTATGTTTCCAGCTTTGGCCAGCAGACGATTAGACTGAGATACCGATATGTGCTGCCGCCTCTGGAAAGATTCTCTTTGAGACTTGGTCTACAGGGAAACCTCTTTTTGAAGAGCCTTTCGCTTACAGGATCGAGAGAATACACGAACAAATGGTCTGACCTTTCTGTTGGACCGGCTGCCGAGATAAGATTCTCTTTGAACGAAATAGTCTCTCTCGCATTTGAAGTCGAGGCTGGTCTTGGAAAGGGAAACGGATTCCTCGATCTCTTCGCAGGTCTGAACTTCGACGGGCCTTTCTACTATTTTAGGGCCGGAACGAGATATGCGATGACGAGCAGTTCATCAGAAACAGCTCTTCTCAGTGTATCATTCTGGCATTTTGGGGCTCAGTTTCGGGCTTCCTTCTGACTTTTATTCGCTAAACTCGAGAGGTTCCAGTGAAGAGATCTTAACTATACCTATAACTGGAACTCCAAATCCTTCAAGCAGTCTACGACCGTCTTCGAATGTCTTCTCTATAACCGTGGCAAAACCGCAGAGCGTAGCACCGGCTCTTTCGACAATTCTGGCGAGGGCTGCAATAGTCTGGCCGCTTGCAAGAAAGTCATCGACAATGATCACTCTGTCACTTTCCCCGAGAAACTCGAGAGACACGTTCAGCTCGACTATACCGCCCTTGGTATGAGAAGGAGCACTTTCGGTAATGAATTCCTTCATGGTTACCGGTTTCTTCTTCCGTGCAAATATCAAAGGTACATTCAAAGACTCCGCGGACGCAAAAGCCGGAGCGATTCCCGAGCTCTCAACGGTTATCACTTTCGTGATCGACTGATCCTTAAAGCTCTGGTAAACAAGATTTCCAACAATTCGCATGATGCGCGGATCTATCTGATGATTTAAAAAGGAGTCGACTTTCAGAATCCCCCCTCCGAGCACCGACCCTTTCTTCAATATTGCTTCTTGAATCTCTTTGATCTCCCTGGAACTATCTAGAACCTGCATAAAAGACCTCCGAATAAGTTTTACACATGACCACTACGAAATCTAAAAGAGTCGCTCGATAACTTCCTTAACTGTCGAGATTTCTTCTATCCTGTACCCTTCTGATCCGGTAAAGGCGAAACCGTTCTGCAGATCACCTCTGCAAGCGTTCATTAGCGCTTCGGCAATGCAGTACGGAGCTTCTCTGAAATTGCACGTTCTGATACAGTGATAAACACACGTGAAGGGCTTCTTGTTGCCAGCTTCAACATCTCTCACAAATGCATTCCTTATTGCTCTTCCCGGCATTCCTACAGGACTTTTGATGATGGTTATGTCTTCCTTTTTCGCATCTATGAGAGCCTGCTTGAATCTTATATCGGCATCACACTCCTGTGTAGCTATAAAGGCCGTTCCCACCTGGACACCAGTCGCTCCAAGTCGAAACATCTTCTGTACGTCCTCTCTGTCAAAAATCCCACCTGCAGCGATTATCGGGACTTCTCTTCCGTATTCCTTTGCGATGAAATCCGAGAACTCTCTGATTTCGGGGACTGTCTTTTCGAGAGAAGATTCTTCGGAATCCAGATCCTCTATGCCATAACCGAGATGACCGCCGGCCTTAGGTCCTTCAACTATGAATGCGTCCGGAACATAACCAAACTTCCCGAACCATCTTCTAAATATCACTCTGGCTGATTTCAGGGATGAGACTATTGGTACTACAGCGGTACTTGAATCTGGTTTGAGATAGGAAGGAAGATCCAGGGGAAGTCCCGCTCCGGAAATAATTAGGTCGATCTTTTCTTTTAGAGCCGTGACTACCATATCACGGTAATTAGTCAGGGCCACCATGATGTTGACCCCCAGGATACCCTTAGATTTCTCTCTGGCTTTTCTGATTACGTTTATCAGGCCTTCTATGCTGGCTTGTCTGAAATTGCTCGCAAAACCTTCGACAGTCATTCCTATTCCAGCGGTGCCGATTACTCCTATCCCTCCTGCATTTGCGACAGCTGCCGACAAACGATCAAGAGATATTCCTACTGCCATGCCTCCCTGTATCAAAGGCAACGACGGTGAGTGACCCTTTATCTTCAATATTCCTATGGCTTTCACATCCTTCAAATGCAGTTTGTTGTGATTGTCAATTTTAACTTTTCGAGAGTAACTATTGCTTGGCACAAAGATTATGATTTCGTTTGTATATAACGGCGAATGCTGGCGAGCGTCAATCGAACTTGCTGCCATTTGGGAAGGTGTAACGCGTCACAAACCTTGACAGAGGACAACGCCGATGATAGAATTTACCCATCGGATGCGTAGCTCAGCGGAAGAGCGCTTCCTTCACACGGAAGAGGCCACAGGTTCAATCCCTGTCGCATCCACCAGAGGGAGTCTCAAGTTGACTCCCTTTTATTCTGTTTCTTACCCTTTTTCGGTTTTTCCTGTTTCTTCTGGAACTTAATATCGTAAGATGTCGGAATCGGCCAGGTAAAGGATACAGACATCTCCCTTTTCAGGGTTTTATGCAGATTCTTCTGAACCTCCGGGGTTAGTATACCCGACATATTCTGATAGACCTGCACTGAAGCGCAATCAATAGTTTCATCCTGAAAGCCTCTCGTAAGGTCTTTCAGCAGTCTCTGGTATACGGCTCTTGGAGATTCAATTCTACCGGTGCCTTTGCAGACCGGACATGCAGAATAAAGCTTCGAACCAATTGCGGCTGTTGACCGCTTCCGGGTCATCTCGAGAAGTCCAAGTCTGGTAAAACCCATTATCATTGTTCGGGCCTTGTCTTTCTTCAACTCTTCTGAAAGGCTGTTTATTACCTTTTGCCGGTCTTCGTCGGTCTTCATGTCTATATAATCAATGACGACGATGCCTCCGATGTTTCTGAGCCTTAGCTGTCTGGCTATTTCGGAAGACGCTTCCAGATTGGTGTTTAGCGATGTCTCGGACACATCATTTCCGGATACGTTGCTTGCTGAATTGACGTCTATCACGGTCATGGCCTCAGTTCTGTCAATGTAGATATTTCCTCCACCAGACAGCGCCACTGTCCTTGTATAAAGGATCTTGAGCTTCTCATATACGTCTTCTGTAGCGAAAGCGTCTCCTTCAACGTATCTCACTACAGGCTTGAATCCGGCTTTAAACTTGCTTATGCCCGCGACTACTTCATGCCAGAGTTCTTCGGAATCAACTACTATCTCTTTCGTGTTTTCTGTAAGGCGTTCGCGAAGAATATATTCGACAAACGATGGTTCCTCGTACAGGGTTTTGGGCTTTCTGCTTCTCTTAAAGGATTCGTTTATTTTTTTCCAGTTCTCCCTGAGACCCTCCAGCTCTTCCTTAATCGTTTCATCACCAAGACCGTAAGAGGCAGTCCGGAAGATTATCCCTTCTTTGCTCTCGAGAATAGATTTCGCGACTGAAGTCAATCTATGCCTTTCCTGACCCTCGGAGATTTTCTTGGATATTCCGATGTGCCTTGAGAATGGTGTATAGACTAGACTTCTTCCGGGGATGCTTACTTTAAGGGTTACCTGGGGACCTTTAGAACCGATGGGGTCCTTACTTACCTGTACAAGCACTTTCTGGTTTTTCTCCAGCTTCTGCTGACCGGAAGCGTCTTTGAATCTGAGAAAAGCGTTTCTGCCAATGCCGATATTCACAAAAGCCGCTTCAAGACTTGGAACTACATTTTCGACTTTGCCCAGGTATATGTTTCCGGTGACACTTTCGCTATCCATATCCTCAAAAAAAATCTCCTCTAGCTGCTCGGAATCTATAGAGGCAATTCTAACCTCATCCTCAACTCTACTGAAGATGATGGTCTGTGTTCGATTCTTGTTTATTGTTGCCACCGTCCTTTCGATGCTCGACTTTCTGAAACTCTAGCAATATATAGAGCAGACCACCTTTCGGTGGCCGCTCTTATTCGCTCATTTCAATTATTCCAAGATTTCCGTTTCTTCTGGTATAGAGCACGTTAACCTCATCTGTTTCTATGTTGATGAAGACGAAGAAAGTGTGTCCGAGCATCTCCATTTGTAACACCGCTTCTTCTTCAGTCATAGGTTTTATGGTGAATCTCTTTCTTCTTGTCACTACTGTTGCCTTGTCTTCCTCAAACTTTGAAGAAAGTGATTCAAGAGTTTCCCTGATTCCATTCTTGTGCTTGAGGCGAGTTCTCTCTTTAAATCTCTTCAGTCTCCTTTCGAATGAATCAGAGGCCGAATCGACAACCGAATAGAAGTCGCTTCCTTTCTCTTCAACCCTTACCACGACTCCGGGAAGATGCGCGGTGGCTTCTAGATTGTAAAAGGCTCTCTCCTTGGTCAGCCGTAAGTCCATAGAGATAACCTTCTCTTCGTTTACCACTCTGGACACTTTGGAGAACCTTTTGTCGATGTAGTCTTTCATGGAATCTGTTATTGTTACATCTTTTGAGTAGATATTGTAATCCATGATAACCCTCCTCTCGCGGTGATGTGACTGAAGCCCTATTACTAAATACTAGCACAGTTTTGAAAATACTTACAACGATACTTG
The DNA here is from genome assembly GCA_001603185.1 of Thermotogales bacterium Thermo_02. Lineage (GTDB taxonomy): Bacteria > Thermotogota > Thermotogae > Petrotogales > Kosmotogaceae > Mesotoga. The sequence goes on from LVBU01000173.1 coordinate 7,917, forward strand.
AGGCCTATCATCTTGCGGAACAGAGACCTTGCTGTAAAACTGCCCGAAAAAAACCCCACTGGTTTTTCTGTCAGGCTTAATCAGTCCGGTAGGACGAATGTCAAGTAAAGAGGTCTCTTTGCAGGGAATCCATTTGACATCGGTCAGTACCGGAGGTCCTGGATTGTCAGGATCACTTCCAAGAATCGTTTCCCCACCAGTATGTTTGCAAAGGAATATCACCTCCAGAAGTTTTTCTCTCTTGAATTCTTGAACTGCAACGACGGAAAGAGGTTCGACCATTATACCCGTCTCCTCAACAAGTTCTCTCTTGAGAGCAGTGATCAAGTCTTCTCTTTCCTCAACGAGTCCACCGGGGAAACACCAGAAGGGAGGTCTGTCTTGGTGTGCATGACGAACAAGGAGAACTGAGTCTTTTCTGAAAACCAAAGCCCTTACGCTAATGTGATGTGTATTCTTCATAATCCCACCTCGATCATCCCTCAAACAAAGTATATCATTTACCACTCTCAAGATTGTTGCTATAATCATATATGGGATTGGGGTGATGAGATGCGCTATTCAAGAGTCAGGACGATTACCACACTTGGACTGAATGTTATGGATGTCCTTGTTGAGCTCGATATTGATGGCAGAGCGTTAATTCAGGACATGGATATAGTAGGACTTGGAGATACGGTCGTTAAAGAGAGCAAGAAGAGGGTTAAAAGCGCCGTCAAGAATTCCGGAATCGATCTTCCGAACGGAAGGATAACCGTTAATCTCGCTCCAAGTGATCTTAAGAAGGAGGGGTCGTACCTCGATCTGCCGATAGCCATAGGACTTCTGAAGGCTACATCGCAGATAAAAGCCGACCTGAACGAGTTTGTCTTCTTTGGAGAACTCGGTCTCGATGGCAGTCTGAGAAGAGTTAGAGGCGTCTTGCCAATACTCCTCTCGATTTCCAGGAAATCGAAGGGATTGAAAGTCGTGCTACCTGCTCCAAATGCTTCTGAGGCATCGGTTGTTGAAAGCCTCGAGATCTACACGGCGCAGAATCTGAACGAACTCGTCGGTTTTCTTAACGGACAAATACAGAAAGCTCCTGTGGCATATGACAGACCAATTCTGGATAGTCCGGTCGGTTCAGACATGTCTGAAATCAAAGGTCAGGAGTTTGCCAAGAGAGCCGCCGAGGTTGCCGCTGCCGGCGGTCACAATATATCTATGAAGGGCTCACCCGGATGCGGCAAGACTATGCTGGCCAGGAGAATGCCTTCAATTCTACCCCCGTTGACTATGGATGAGGCTATAGAGACAACCATGATCTACAGTGTCGCGGGACTTCTCGGAGAAAAGGGACTAATAAAGGAGAGACCTTTCCGTTCTCCACACCATACAGCATCGACAACTTCCATTGTTGGAGGAGGGAATGAAGCCAGACCCGGAGAAATTAGCCTTGCGCATAATGGAGTCCTATTCATGGATGAATTCCCTGAGTTCAGAAGGGACGTTATAGAGGCCTTGCGTCAGCCTGTGGAAGATGGTGTAATAACCGTCGCACGGGCGAAGCTGACCGCGACTTATCCGGCCCGCTTCATGCTTGTGGTTGCCCAGAATCCCTGTCCTTGCGGATGGTATGGTGACAAAACCAGAGAGTGTACCTGTTCCTGGTACGATATCCAGAGATACAACAGGAAGATTTCCGGTCCTATGGAGGACAGAATTGATATTTTCGTAGAGATGCCCAGGCTTGATTTCGACAAATATATGGACACATCTACGTCCGAAAGTTCTGACAGTATCAGGGAAAGGGTTGTAAGGGCGCGCGAACGTCAGACAAGAAGATACAGGGGAATGAAGCTATTTTCTAACAGCCAGCTAAGTCATGCGCTTCTAAAGGAGTATGTAATACTTGACCCCGCATCACGATCAATTCTCTCCGGTGCCGCCGACCGGATGAAGCTAACTGGTAGAGCAATAGACAGGATACTGAAAGTGGCTTTGACAATAGCCGACCTCGAAGAGAGCCCCGTACTTGCAAGGCACATCGCCGAGGCCATTCAATATAGAAAGAAACAGGAATAGCATTCACACTCAGGCGCAGGATCGGGGTTTTCCGAGCTTATCTGATAAGCGCAGACTCTGCTATTTCTCAAGAGTTGCTTTTGATTCCTCCGGATGTCTTATGAATATACTGAATATGGCTCCGGCGATGCTCAAAATGGCAGAAATCAGATAGCTGATACCGTATCCGCCGGTTATATCTCTTGCCACTCCCCCCAGGAGTGGTCCGAGAACGCCACCGACACCCCATGCCGTTATCATAACACCGTAGTTGACTCCGAGATTCTTCATTCCATAGAAATCCGCCGTCACTACCGGGAAGATTGCGAGCATGCCTCCGAATGTGAAACCCACTATGCTCTTTCCAATTAAGAGGCTTATTGGACTGTTAAAAGCTCCAAAAGAAAGGTAGATAGCTGCCTGAATTGCGAACATAATGAAAAGCGTCGCCTTTCTTCCGATGAAATCGGAGATTCCTCCCCATGTTACCCGGCCTATGAAGTTAAAGATAGCATAGACGACTACCAGCAGAAATCCGTTGGTGATCGAGGCCTGTTCGAAACCGATTTTCGCCATCTGTCCTATTATAAGGAGTCCGGCAAAAGTCCCAAAGAAAAACATCATCCATAGTATGTAGAACTGCGGACACCTGAGCAACTCCTTAAGGTTATAGTCCTTTTTGGCCACCCTGTGAACTCTTTTTGGCTTCGTCTCGAGTGCGATTCTTTCGAAATTCTTCGGTGGATTTGAGATGAAAAACGAAAGTGTGAAGACCACAGAGAAAAAGAAGATTCCGAGTATGATCAACGCGTTCGGCAGACCGAAGCTGCTTACCAGCGAACTGGTTAGCGGAGCGATATAGACCGGAGCCAATCCGAAGCCACTGACTACTATGCCCGAAATCAGACCCCTGTGATCTGGATGAAACCACTTCACGGCTGCCGGTGTCGGCGAAGCGTAACCGAAGCCCATTGCAAGACCGAAGATGATACCGAAGAAGAATGTGAGACCTCCGACCGTTAGATTGAGCCCCGATAAAACGAAGCCCAAACCTGCGAGTATCGAAGAAGAAAAGAGAACTGGCTTAGGTCCTAGTTTGTCTTGAAGTTTGCCGCCGGGAATCATCGTCAGAGCAAATACTGCCGATGCCATCATGTAAGGGATCTGAGTCTGAGTTGCGCTCCAGTTGAAGTGGTCTATCAACGCCGCGGAGATTATTCCCCACGAGTAGAGCACTCCTAAAGCCAGGTTTACTCCCAGACCGCTGGCGACTACGAGCCAGGCTTTGTTTCGATTTTCCACAGATATGTCCTCCCTCTGGTTGTAGAATCAATGTACGGGCTTATCTGTAAGTCGGTTCGTAGCTAACTACCATATTCTACCTTAACAGACGTTCTGCTTGTAAATCTAGAAGCCACTGGACAATTAGTAGATCGAAAATCCGAAACGTCTGAAAGAACGAGTTCCTCTTTGTAGTAGTCCAATACCTCACGGGTCTGTGAGAAAATGACCACTCAAGAGATTGCAAAAGTACCAGATCACTCCGTTTTCGTTTTTCTGAAAAGAGTCCTAAAAGAGACTGGAACAGAGTATTGCAGATGTGCGATTGACCAGGTCTCTTTTGATTTGACGATAAGAGCTGTACCCAGTAGCTCTACCCTTCTTAAAGCCGCATTCCTTACGAACTGCACACCCCTCTTCCAGGAGATCAAACATTCACTTGCCTTTTCGTGACTCTTTTGCCATGATAAAGGCTCGTAGGCAATACTGAACGAATCGAACTCTTTCTGAATGAGCAGCATAAACTCTTCGATGCCCTCTGCGACGAGTCCTTCCACTGAAATGTAAGTGATATCGCTCTTGCAGAGAGAACGTATGATTTCAACATCTCTTCTTCTATACGCTTGGAGAAAACTTTCCAGAATGTCCAGAGCTGACATATCGTCTCCTGTCATCAGCGCACCTCGCTTAGTCTCTATAGAAAGATTCTATCATCTTTTGAAACGCAGCATCTTCCATTTTCCGATCACTTTGAAGCCCAAACGATTGTAGATCTTTCCGGCATTGGGATTATCGTAGAAAAGGCATGGAGTCTTTCCTTCCGAAAGCAGATCAGAGCACAGTTTCGAAACAACGGCCGAAGCGAGTCCTCTGTTTCTGTAATCCTTATGGGTGGCAACCCCTATGATCATCGCCATATCTGACGATTCGGCCGTGCTTGCCGCCGTACAGATTATCTTATCTCCATCCTCGGCGATGTATCTCCTCGTGCTACCGTCTTCCAGAGTAGTCATGAAAGATTCTTCCTCGGTCGCGTGAAACTCTTCGATAGTACTAAGCAAATTTAGGAGTTTCCTTGCATCCTTCATTGTAGCTCTTCTAACGGGAAGCTCTTTTTCGAGAAGTCTTGGCTCTCTTAAGGAGGCGAAGTACATTAAGTCCTCTTCTTCGGTGATATCAAGAAGAAAGGGCGAGATCATATCGACACTTCTCACAGCTCCGCTTAGAATCATGGCTCCTTCGAAATCTCTGATAATTTTGGCTGCCTGAGAGTATTCCATGGATACATTTGATGATAGTACGAAGAACTTGTAATATCTTAATAGAACTCCCTTTGGGTCCTGGAT
>LVBU01000174.1 GCA_001603185.1 Thermotogales bacterium Thermo_02
ATGGGAAGAGGAGTGCTACTTTCCGCTGGCGCGGTGTATGTTGTTCAGGGCGGCCTAGTAACGCTCGCTGGCGTGCTGTCATTTCTGCAAGGGCCTGTCTATCTGGGCGATTTCTCGGGGGTCGGCGGGCTCATGCTTCTGGGTCTGGGGATAAGGTTACTCGAGATAAAAGAAATCAGGGTCGGCAACTTCCTTCCGGCCCTGATAATATCTCCCGTGCTAACCTGGATCTCGACTCTCTTTACCTGAAGGCCTCCAGCTCGCGATCAGTTTCGAAAGCCGTCCTGTCTTTCGAGGGGACTATTCCCTTTTTCAATACTGGATGAAGTTCGAGATATGAAGGCTTGTCCTTCTCGTAGATCACTCCCATGGGAATCTTATCCCCCCATTCCAGTGACTTTTCGAAGGCCCTGACCTTATCCCTGGGATCGTATCCGGGATCTGCATCCTTAACGTCGTAAAGGCGATCCTTATAGTACTTGAACGTGTTCACCTTGTTGAAAGTCACGCAAGGTTGCATAATATCGACCACTGAGAAGCCCCTGTGAGCTATTGCAGCCGATACTATCTTCCTGAAATGTTCGGAATCTCCAATAAAAGTTCTGGCAACGAAAGGAGCATCCATAGTTATAGCGAGAGCCAACGGGTTTAGGGGCTCGTTTATCACGCCCTGAAGCTGTGAACTCGTTATCTGACCTCTCTGCGTCGTGGGTGAGCCCTGTCCCTTCGTGAGCCCGTAGATTTGATTGTCGTGAATAAGAACTGTCATATCTATATTTCGCCTTATGCCGTGGATGAAGTGATTACCACCCTCGCCGTACATATCTCCGTCTCCCGACTCGGCCACTACGGTCAGTTCTGGGTTGACTGCCTTGACAGCGAACGCAACGGGCAGACTCCTTCCATGTAGACCGTTGAAGAAGTTAAGCTCCAGATAGTGGGGCATCTTCGCAGCCTGTCCGATCCCCGTGACCATTACGAGTAGCTCTCTGGGAATTTCGAGACTGTCGAGTGTATCGGCTAGAGCCTTTCTCAGGGGAAAATTACCGCACCCGGGACACCAGGCCGGATCGACTTCTCTGAAGAATGTCATATGATCCCCTCCTCTCTTAGGGCCTCTTCAATCCAAAAAGCACTGAGCGGCCTTCCGTCATATTTTCCGACATGTTCAACCTTGATTCCCGTTACCGCGCCAATAAGGCTGGCGAACTGCCCGGTATAGTTTCCTTCGACGGCAAGAAGTCTCTTTTCTTCAAGCCCAGAGAAGGCGCTCGCATCGATCGGAAAGACCTCGTTGAAATGGATATAGCCAAATCCGTCCCGGGATCTGCAGAACTCGTCTATCGCACCCCATGAATCACCCCAGCCGATGAGGACAACCGGAGCCGAAAGATTGTATCGCAACGGTTCGGAAAGTTCACCGAGCAGTCCGCTGAGCTTGTTCATGCGCTTGTCAACCATAGCCTTACGGATCTTAAGGTCTTCCGTTATGTGGCCTTCCTCATCGTGTTCGTCGGAATCGACCTTCACCAGAGCCTTTCCTCCGGGAATGGCTCTCGGGGAGATGCTGTCTCGGGTTATCTTGAAGCGTTTGTAACCCTCGCCCGGCTCCACAATAAACCTCTCGAGATACTCTTCCCTGTGAACCGGTTTCTCGACGGTAGCCGATGAGTCGTTAAGGGATTCGGTGAGGAGAATGATTACCGGGATCTGATACTTGTCGGCTATATAGAAGGCCTTTTCTGTGATCTCGAATGCGTCTTTCGGAGTCCTTGGAGCGACTACATACTTGACGAACTCTCCATGGCCCGAATGCACGACGAAGGCGAGATCCTCCTGTGCTGTTCTCGTCGGAAGCCCAGTTGCTGGAGCAGGGCGCTGGGCATCGACTATGACCACCGGCGTCTCGACCATAGCCGCAAGGGAAACGCCCTCCTGCATCAGGGCGAAGCCACCGCCGGAAGTTGTGACGAGCGATCTGGCTCCGGCATAAGAAGCGCCTATGGCCATATTGATGGCCGCAATCTCGTCCTCGGCCTGCTCGACAACGATATTGTGCTTCAGGGCATTTGCCGCCATAAAGGTCATAACGCCGGTTCCGGGAGTCATTGGATATGCCGACAGAAACTTGCAGCCGGCAGCTATCGCCCCAAGGGCAGCTCCTTCCGTGCCGTTCATAAAATAATAATCATGCTCGCCGACCTTGAAAGAGGGAAGCTCAATCGAAAGGGAAATCTCGTAACCCTTGCCAAGAGCCCTGAGATTGGCCTGCATTATCTCTTCCTTACCTTCGAAGGCCTCTCTCACCAGCCGCTGAGGTATCTCTATTTTGACACCGAGGAGGCTGAGTATCGCCCCCAGCGAGACGATGTTCTGGGCCCTGACCTCACCAGCCTCTCTGGCGATTCTCTTGAAAGGGAAGTCAAGCTTCTTCAAGCGGACACCGGTGTCTTCTTCGGTTATATGCTCTGAATCAGAGTCAAAGACGAGAACCGTATCTTCATGAAAATACTCGATCTGGGAGAGCGTCGTACTCTTGCTCAGAGACACCAGCAGATCGAACTCCTGGCGCATTGAAAAGAGAGGCTCCTCAGAGATCCTGATTCTGTAGACATACTCTCCACCCCTGATCCTTGAGTGGTAACTCTTATCAGTAAAAACGCAATATCCGTTTCTGAAAAGGCTTAGAGCTAGCATATCACCGGTAGTGTTTATGCCTTGGCCAGCTTCTCCGGAAATCGCAATCACATAGTCCTTCATACTGACACCTCCGTGAGGTATTCAAAGAAAAAGCGGGAGACCGGCCCCCGCTATAGAAAGAATTGAATCAGTCAATTGGTTCGAAATCGTCTTTGCTGGCTCCACAAAGCGGACATACCCAGTCGTCGGAGATCATTTCGAAACTGGTTCCCGCATCCACACCGTTATCTGGATCTCCAGTTTCCGGATCGTAAATATAGCCACAGATAGTACATCTGTACTTCATCACACCAACCTCCTTGTAATTAAATCTAGAATTCTATTCTGCAAGAGCCTTCCCAAAGGCCATGGATGTTGCAGTACGAAGTCGCTATCAACATTCCAGGTTTGTCCAGCTTGACACTGAATGTTACTTTCGGCTGGCAGGTTACCGGTGTCAGTTCCGCGTGGCCGATATGGACAAGGAACTGACCATCGTCATACTTGACGTAGAGATCGAACCACTTGATATGATGTTCAATAGTGTTTGGATGAGCTATCTCCTTGCCCACGGTTACGGTCGCATCAAAAGCCTCTCCCGGTTTCAGGGATTCAGGAATATCGATAACGGGGGCATGCTTTTCGTTCTTCCAGTCTGCACTCTTAATAAACTCGCCAATCCCCATAGGTTTTCCTCCTTCAAGTTGACATTTATTGTATGATAAGACGCAAAGACAGTTTCTATGTGCCTCAGAACAAACATTTCAGGAATAATAACACAAGATAATTATACCATATCACTCTAGTTTAGG
>LVBU01000010.1 GCA_001603185.1 Thermotogales bacterium Thermo_02
TAAGCCCTATACCGTGGCCTTCAGGGCCGTTGCTTTTGGTCTGGTTTTCCGATTCGCCTACAAAGGCTTTAGAGCCCTCATTAACTGTCTCCAATAGCATTTCGTCTCCACGGTCAACGAGTCTTATTCCAACTCTTTCGTCGCTTGTATATCTTGCAGCATTGTCGAGCAGGTTCAGCAGTACATGCTCGAGCATATAACCTACACCGGTAATCTCCAATCCCGGAGCCGCTTCGAGTTCGAAATAGACTTTCGGGTGAATAGACATCATCTTCTCGACGGTCTCCAGAAGCATGCGGGAGAGATCGAGCCTGGCAAACTCGAGCGGAGCAACGCTCTCCAGACGTGAAAGCAACAGAAAGCCTTCAGACATTCTAATCATTTTGTCCAGTTCCAAGAGTGTTTCTCGTAGTGTATTCTTCATACCTTGCTCTGAGGAGTTTCTCTCAAGAGATAACTGTAGTCCCGTCTTCATAATTGCCAGAGGAGTCCTGAGCTCATGCGCGATCTTTGAGGACATCTTCCTGGTATCGTCTATCAGCTCTTCTATTCGCTCGAGTGCTCTGTTGATTTCCGATTCGAGCTTTTCAACTTCTCTTCCAGTATGTTTTATCCTGATACGGCCGCCTCGCAGTTGGGAGGCGCTTATTCTCTCCAGCTGGTCTCCGGCGTCTTCGATAGGCCTTATCAGCCTCATCGTGAAGTTCGCTCCCAGAAGGCTAACAATAGAGAGCATGGCGGCTGCAGCTAACAGGATTACTATGAACACTGCTCTCAGGTGTTCCTCGGTAGCTTCCGTTCCGTAGAAGGAGACGAATTTGACGCGTTCGCCAGCGATTTCCTCCAGTGTCAGACGATAGCGGTAACCCCTAATGCTTCCGGAGTCGCTAACATCGGAGAAAACGTCAGGATCAACCCTGAAACTGGCGATTGCCCTGTTATCGATATATACGGCAAACCCGAGACTTTCGTCGCCCGCAAGACTTAGAAGTCTGTCCGGTCCGTCTCCTGAATATCTGTAAGTGTTGACTATATCTCTGTGAAACGAGTTGAGAAGGCCATCGATTCTCCTGAACTCAAGTGCGCGGAATATGAGGAAGAGAGTTATGCTTAGAGCAACTATTATCGAGCCGTAAGTGGCCAGATACAGCAGAGTTATCTTGCTTCTGACGGTCATCTCAGGGTAGCTCCTTTAAGCGGTAACCAAAGCCCGGAACGGTTTCCAGAAGGTCTTTCAGCCCTCTATTCTCGAGTTTCTTTCGAATATAGCTGATATATACATCTACGATGTTGCTACGCGACTCATAACCGGTCTCCCAGACTCTATCGGTTATCTCTTCTCGCGAAAAGACCCGGCCGGGGTTTCGGAGAAATAGCTCAAGAATCGAGAACTCTCTCGCGCTGAGCTCCAGTTCTTCGCCCCGGAGATGAACCAGATGCCTTTTCGAATCGAGAACCAGCTCGCGGTATAAGACCCTGCCATCGCTGAGCGTTTGATTGCGCCTTATAATCGCGTTTATCCTCGCAAGAAGCTCACGCAGGTCAAATGGCTTGGGAAGGTAATCATCGGCCCCGGCATTAAGCCCCTCGATACGCTGTTCCAGCTCTCCCAGGGCCGTCAGCATAAGTATTGGAACGTTTGAACTCATCTCATTTCTCATAAACTTACAGAACTCTATCCCTGAGAGCCCCGGCAGCAGCACATCAAGCACTATGCAATCGTAAGTGTTCTCGAGAGCAAGATCCAGGCCCTCTTCTCCGTCGAGAGCTTTATCGACCGTAAAGCCCTCGTTGCTCAGAAAGAGGGCAATATTGTCACAGAGCTTTTCTTCGTCCTCGACAATAAGTATTCTCATCTCACGTTACTTCTTTCCATTACCCTTGCCCGGAGTATCGCCCGGTTTTCCCGGATCGTCGGGTCGCCCCGGTTCATCCGGCCTTCCCGGAGTATCTGGCTTTTTGGCGTTGTCTTCTCTTTCCTTCTCTCTCTTGAGCTTCTCTTCGACTTTGATTAAAGCATTTTTTGTGCTTGAAACACTAATGGTAGATGGAAAAGTGCCACCGATTACGAAAACTTTAGTTTCGGTTATAACCTGCCAGAAAGGTTCGCTATCGTTGTGTTCGAGGTATATTCCAAGCACTTCGTCCTTCGTCTGGAGCGAAACCAGAGAGAACGCATCGATTATCGAGACCTTTGTAACTCCCATAGCTAGCTCGGAGTCTAGAGATTCTCTTTTGACTCCGGATTCTTCAGACAGCGTCACGACACTATCGCCGGTGATTATCCTGAGCTCCTTTTCACCAGGGAGATAGTAGACCGCGAACAATTCTCTGGATATGTCTAGAGCTTCTTTCAGCAGCCCGATCGAGAGAAATCGAGACGTTTCCTGCTGTCCCGACAGCCTGTGCAAAAGCTCCAGTTCGGCCTCAAGAACAGGAGTCTGCGCAAAAGCGCAGACAGAAAACACAATGAAGCAAATTCTCAGAAGATTCTTCACCATTCCTCGCTCAGATGACATAAATTCCCCCCGGAGTATTTTCGTAAGGATTGAGAATTTCACTCTACAGTGATTGTACCAAGCGAAAGGTCTCTATCCACTACAACTATCTCAGAAGGATAAACGAAGAGCGGCATACTCTCTTCCAGATCAAAGTCGTCGTCCAGGTAGTTATCGAAGAACTTCAGGGTGTAGCTGCCCGGAGCGACTTTGCAGAACCTGAACTCTCCCTCCTGCCATACGGGGTTCTCCTTATGAGTGAAGGTAGTGAGAGCATCTCCTGAACCTACGGGCACGAGGGCACACAGCAATGGTGCCGGATCTTCATCAAATACAGCAACACCGGTGATATCGTAAAGCGAACCGTGGCGAACATGAATCACGGGAGTCATATGGACTTTGTCCTGGTGTCCGACTTTGCCTCCCTTCATCTCCTCCCACTGCCCGTTGATCTTCAGTGATTTCGAAAGATCAAAGTCCAGTATCAGGACAGAGGTTTTGCCCAGATCGAGGCCGAGATTGTTTATCTTCAGAGAACCGGAGTTTACAGTGACGGGAAAGACACTGCCGTTAATAGCCGTTAGCGTCGCATCGATTACCTCAATTCTCAGCTGATTGTATGTACCCGTAGCTTCGATATGCCCCAGTTCAATAGTGTCCCCGATCAACGTTAGCAAGTCCACGGTTATCACTTCGTCCGAAACGACTATCGGTGGCTTTTCCGAAGCTGTCGCTCCCTCGGTCCCATATAGCATAATGCTTCCGATAGTTATCTCAAGCTTCTGGATATCCTCAACCGGAATCACCGCATCCGTTAGAAGAATTCTGAGTGAACCGACCTCTTCAGGCTCTTTCCCGGGAAAATTCAGACAGCCGCTTACCAAGAGCAGCATGAAGATACCCATTATAGAGGAATAGACGATCTTTCTCACTTGTGACACCTCCCTTTTTAATACACTCTCACTTGCATGATACAAGAACAACCATTAAACTCGGATTAAAGGACAAGGTTTTACACTATCAACACTATGAACGAAAACAGGAATGCTATATTAAATAGAATTGGGAAAACTGTCTGAAAGCAGAAGAAAGCATAACGGGACAGGCGGGGCAGATACCGTATGAAAATAGGAATACCTAGAGCGTTGCTTCATTATTATTACAGTCCATTCTGGGTCAGTTTCTTTGAAGAACTCGGTGTAGAAGTAGTATTTTCGGGCAGTACCGATAAAAAGACCGTGGATCTCGGAGTGGGAATATCCGTTCCTGAAATCTGCGTGCCCATAAAGATATTCAACGGGCACGTTCTAAAGCTGCTCAATACCGATGTAGATTATGTCTTCATTCCGAGAATGGCTTCGATCGAAAAGGGAAAGTATTTCTGCCCGAAATTCATGGGCCTTCCGGATATGGCAAAACACAGCATACCCGACATAGGTGGCAGACTTCTCACAATGGACGTTCAGACGAGGTCAGAAAACATAGCGACTCCCGAGATGTACTATTCGCTCGCAGATCGACTCGGAGTAAGCGAAAAGCAAATACGGCTTGCCTGTAAAGCCGGTGCGCGCAACTTCAAGAGATTCCTTAAGCTTTGCATCGAAGGCCGAACGGTATCCGAAGCGTTCGAGGCCCTCAAAGTGCCTGATGGCCAGGCGAAGCCCCCAGTGAAGATCGATGGGCTCAAGATCGGTTTACTGGGATACGTTTACGATGTCTATGATGAGTTCGTCAGCATGGATGTAACTGGAAGACTGAGACAGCTTGGAGTCGGAGTCCTGACATTCGAAATGCTGTCGAGGCAGGAGCTCTCGAGGTATGTTCGAAAAATGAAGAAGAGCCTCTTCTGGACTTTCAGCGACAAACTACTGGGAGCGGCCTACAAAATGTTCAGAGAGAGAACGGTTGATGGAGTGATACATGTTACGGCCTTTGGTTGCGGTCCCGATTCCTTTCTGGGGAAGCTGCTGGAGATTGAGTCCGAAGACTCAGGGATTCCTTTCATGACGGTCAGAATCGATGAACATACCGGCGAGAATCATCTTCAGACTAGAGTCGAGGCCTTTGTGGATATGCTGAAGAGAAGAAACCGCACAACTGGAGGAGAGTCTCTGTGAAATACTCCTTTCCTTATCTAGGTAACGTGATGGTGTACAAGAAGATCTTCGAGATGTTCGACTACGAGGTCGTAGTACCACCCAGACCGACTCAGAAGACCATCGACCTCGGGACGAAATACAGTCCGGAGTTCGCCTGTTTCCCGTACAAAATGCTCATGGGGAACTACATCGAGGCCTGCGAACGGGGCGCCCAGATAATAGTATCCAGCGGCGGCCACGGACCTTGTAGGGCCGGCTTCTATGGAGAGCTCCATGAGAGAACCTTGAGACAGATGGGGTTCGATGTCGAATTAATCATCTTCGATTCGATCAGAAGAGACCTGTGGGGAGACCTGAGTAAGTTCTTCAGGCTCAAGGGCAAAAACTCGTTCAGAAAGATAATCAGTGCGACCAGAATAGTCCTGAGAATGCTCAAAGACCTAGATTACTTCGACAAAAAGATACACACTATGATGCCCTATGAGGTCGTAAAGGGTTCGTTTGTCAAGGCCTTCGAGGAGATAACGAAGAACTACGAGAAGTGCTGGACAATGAAGGAGACTGTAAAAGCCTTCGAGATGGGTGAGGAGTTACTGAGATCAATTGAGATTGAAAAAGTCGAGGAAAGAGATAGAATACGTATAGGAGTGGTCGGAGAGATCTTTGTCGTTATCGAATCGAGCATAAACATGGACATAGAGAATACTCTCTGCAGTTTTGGCTGTGAGGCCGAGAGGTCGCAGTATTTAGGTGAATGGGTCGACCACAACTTCTTTGGAAAGGGCAGAGAGAAAGAGATACTCAAGATGGGTGAGGACTATATTAAGATAATAATAGGCGGGCACGCAAAACAGAATGTCGGACATATAGTGGATTACAGCAAGAGAGGCTTCGACGGTGTCGTTCACCTGATGCCGTTTGCCTGTTTGCCCGAACTGGTTTCGCAGAGTGTGATTCCGAAGATCTCTGAGACTTATGGAATTCCGGTTCTGACTCTCGCGATCGACGAGCAAACCGGCAAGGCGAACAACATGACCAGAATAGAGGCCTTTGTCGATCTTATAAGAAACAGCAAGCGGAGAGCTTCCGCCTAGAATTAACTGAGAGGTTGAATATGAAGATATTTGTTGGAGTCGATGTGGGTTCGGTAAGTACCAATATCGTTGCACTGAATGAGAAAGACGAAATCGCCTTCAGATACTACAGCAGGACTAATGGACAGCCGATAGAGGCAGTCAAGAGCGGAATGGCGAAGCTACGAGCAGATCTCGATGATCCCGAGGTACTGGGCGCCGGCACCACCGGAAGCGGAAGGCAGCTTGCCGGAGTGCTCATCGGAGCCGATATTGTGAAGAACGAGATAACCGCTCACGGGGTAGCCGCCTCAAGAGAAGTCCCGGAGGTCAGGACTATCTTTGAGATCGGGGGCCAGGATTCGAAGATAATACTTATAAAGGACGGAATGGTAGTCGACTTCGCCATGAACACCGTGTGTGCGGCCGGAACCGGCTCTTTTCTTGATCATCAATCTGAGAGACTGGGGATTCCTATCGAGCGTTTCGGAGATCTTGCCCTTCAGGCCGAAAACGAAGTTAGGATAGCCGGAAGATGTACGGTCTTCGCCGAGTCGGACATGATCGCGAAACAGCAGTACGGGTTCTCCAAGCCGGATATTATCTGGGGGCTCTGCAGGGCTCTCGTTAGAAACTACATAAACAACCTCGGCAGGGGGAAAAAGCTCGAACCGCCTTTCGTTTTTCAAGGGGGAGTCGCGGCAAACAAAGGAATAAAGAAGGCCTTCGAAGAGGCTATGAAGAGCGAAGTCTTTGTTCCTGAAAACTACGATGTCATGGGCGCTGTAGGGGCCGCTATACTAGCCAGAGAAGAGATTGAAACGACAGGTCGGGAGACATCCTTCAAAGGATTCGAGTGTCTGAACACCGATTTCAGACCTTCCAGTTTCATCTGCAACGGTTGCTCAAACAGCTGCGAGGTAATAAACGCAAAGGCCGACGGAACGATCGTCGCAGTGTGGGGCGACAGATGCGGGAAGTGGCAGGAACAGCTTCGCGGGAAGCAAAAGGGCTCTAACGGAAAAAAGGAAACTATTCCCGTAAAATAGCCTGTCTTTACCGTATTGCGCGTGGCTCTTCAAGAATGATCCCAACATGAAAACTCTCCACGGACTGCGCCAAAAAGCTGCTTATATCGGCCTGCTAAAGCCGTGCTGCTTTTTCTTTCGTCTCATTTCAGACAGTGGAATAGCCTCTGATTTCAAGAACACAAATGCTAGTATTAAACTGGTTGATGTACGCTCGTGATTCGTCCCCTGAAAGCGGCCAGATGGCGTGCAAACTTTCAAGGAGGTGAAGTTATGAGATTCAGAAAGGCAGTTCTACTTGGGTTCCTGCTTCTGCTAATACCCGTCATTGCCCTCTCGAGAAGTCCGGTCCAGAGATCGACAAACGGGATCATCGCGTTCCTGACCGATTGGGGTTCGAGAGACTGGTATGTAGGCGCAGTCAAGGGCGTCGCACTGTCGATCTTTCCCGAAGCCACTCTCATCGACATAACTCACGAAATACCCCCGTTTGAACTTGAAGAGGGAGCGGGAACGCTCTGGTTCTCTTCGAAAGAGTTTCCTTCAGGTACGGTCTTCGTGGCCGTTGTAGATCCGGGAGTCGGCACAGAGAGGAGACCGATAGTAGTTCACACCGAAGACGACAAGTTCTTTATCGGTCCTGATAACGGACTTTTCACGTACATCATGTTGGACTTCGGAGTAAAGGCTGTCTATCACATAACCAACATCGAGTTTATGCGGCCTCCTATATCCCATACTTTCCACGGCAGAGACATCTTCACACCCACGGCCGCAAATCTGGCTGCGGGAAGAAGAGTCACGGAAGTCGGACCGGAGATTCACGACTACATAATGTTCGATGTAGAAGCTGCATATGTCGAAAACGGGATTGCCTTAGGCGAGATAATGAACCACGATCTATATGGCAATCTGAGAAGCAATATCACCCGTCAGCACGTCGACTCTCTTGGTCTTGCTTTTGGTGATAGAATCAGAATTACCATAGAGGGAAAGACCATAGAGACAGTCTTCGTCAACACCTACGGAGACGTGCCCGTCGGAGATTTCCTTACATATCTTGCGAGTACCGACTTGCTTGCGATCGCTATCAACTGGGGCAACGCAAGGGAATTCTTCGGTGCCGAGATCGGATCTAAAGTAATACTGGAAAAGCTAGATTAGGGGTTTTTGATTTTCAAACAGAGAAAACCGACATGCAGAAGTGTCGGTTTTTTCTTGCTAAGATACCGCTAATTGCAGCCTATTATTCTTCAAATACGGAGAGGTCCTTCTTCGAAAACGGGTTCTCTTTCAACCCGTTCAAGTACGTCAGTCTTCTCTGGAAGTATATGAACCCGATTACCTCCCAGACTAGAAACAGGACAAAGAAAGTGGTGCTGAAGTCTACTCCGACCTGGTAGAGCAAGATGACCATTATCATGGTTGCGAAGACCGTTCCAAGCAAAGGTATAGAGAAGAACCACCTCTTTCTGGCTATGGCCGGGGCAATGGCCCTCAGGGCTTCGTTCTTTCGAAGCTGAAAGGCGGCAAGCATCGTGGGTATTATCACGGCGACAGCTCCTATAGAGGCGAAAGCGGCGAATAGATTCAAACCGTCTTCACCCACGAGAAGCAGCATAAGCGAGGAGAGAAGCCACATGATTGTGAGCAGTACCCAGGGCGTACCGTTGCTATTAACCAGCGCGAATTTCGAAGGAAAGATTCTCAGCCTGCACAGAGCCAGCAGCGACCTCGTTCCCCACATGTACGTTGCGTTGATCGTGGTGGCTATGGCAAGTATAGGTCCCCCGAACGCGAAAACATAGAAGAGGAAGCCACTAAGGTATTGGGAAGCTACGTCGTTGAGTGTCCCGTTGACGACCGTGTCTCCTCCCACTCCGAAGGTCACAACAGCTATCAGAACATAGAGAATCAGGACAACGACCAGCGAGAATACCACCGACAGGGGAAGATTTCTCTTCGGATTATCTACTTCACCACCAAGTTCTACTACGGCGTTCGAACCGGCGAAAGTGAATGAAAGGAGTGCTGAAGCGTATATTATCGAACCAATTCCAGTTGAGAAGACGCCCTGAAGATTCCCCGTGTCTATTCTTCCGAACCCCGGTCCCGTATAGATCGCAATAGCTACGAAAAGCAAGACTACAAATAGTATTTCGATCCGCGAAGCTACTCTCAAACCAAAGAGATTTATAAAATAGAAGAACGTCAGGATGAAAAACGCGACGGGTATCAACGGTAACTCTTGCCATAAACC
>LVBU01000175.1 GCA_001603185.1 Thermotogales bacterium Thermo_02
GGTCTAAGGAGGTGATCCCGGATCGGGGTCCGGGATGACGGGATCGGGGTCCGGGATGACAGGGTAGGTGGGCTCCGAAGATTCTCGTCTTCTCCTGAGCGAAGCGAACTCTCGATCTTTCTCATAACTCTCCACGCTCCACTCTCCACGATTCTCAAGAGGACTCTCGACAATGCTCTTTCTCTGCTCTTACCGACAACCTACAACGCACAACCGATCTCAAGAGCACACACCCCGTCGGCAGGGGCATGTCGCCACCCCTCTCGAGAGGGGATTCAGATCAAAAGCGGAAGAGCGTAAGGAGCCGTCCTTCGACCATCGTCCAAGAGCATGGACCCGTCCTTGGAGAACAAGGGCAAAACAGCGGGTTTTCGTTTCTCTCGTTCCTACCAGACCCCAGACCCGTTCCACCAATCACTATTCACTAATCACCAGCCACCGATCTTCACCCACAAAGTGGTACTGGCCTGCGCAAGCAGACAGGCGGCGGAACGTTCTTCTCGTTCTTACCAGACCCTAGACCCTATAACCCCACACCCGTTCTTCGCCATACACCAATCACTATTCACAAGCCACTAAACACTGATCTTACCCCTCAACCGATCACCGTTCAACAGGTCGGGCTTTTCACCGCCTTAGCCATGTTGAGTCCTAGTTCGATGCACTTTTCGATGTCTTCATCTGTCGGAGAGCTCTTTGCCTCAATTACGGGCAACACCTGTGCGCACTTGGACTTGCTTGCAAATTCCTGCAATTCCTTCAGCGCGCCCCCACTCCATGTATATGAGCCGAATACGCCGATGTTTCGATCAACAATTTTCCTGTTTTCTATAGCGCTTACGAGTTGTTTCATTGGTGGGAAAAGTTCCATGTTATAGGTGCAGCTTCCCATAACGAGTCCCCTGAATCTCCAGATGTCTCTTATGATAAACGATAGGTGAGATGTTGAGATATTGTGGACGCGAATCTTCTCGACCCCGCCTTGCACAAGTCCCGTCGCGACTGCCTCCATCATTTTCTGAGTGTTACCGTACATAGAACCGTATACGAGCACTACGCCCTCTTCGGTTTCCTGCTTGCTCCATCTGTCGTACAGCTCGATTATGTGAGCCGGATTGCTTCTCCATATCGGACCGTGAGTTGCGCAGATGATCTTTATATCGACTCCCTTCAGTTTATCGAAGGCCTTCTGTACCATTGAGCTGTAACGGCCGACGATATTGGAGAAGTATCTCAAAACCTCATCTTCGTAGTAATCGACATCGACTTCGTCGTCGAATATTCCGCCGTTCAATGCACCGAATCCACCGAAGGCATCTCCCGCGAAGAGGGTATTCGTGGTCTTCTCGAAGGTCATCATCGTTTCCGGCCAGTGAACCATCGGGGTCATGTGGAACTCGAGTTTCTTCGCTCCAATATCCAGGATCTCTCCGTCCTTTATGGAGACTACACCGTCTTTGAGCCCGTAAAAGGCTTCGAGCATTCCGGCTGTCTTCTGGTTGCCGACTATCTTCATGTCCGGGAAGGCCTCTCTCAGGACTTTGATCGATCCGGAGTGGTCGGGTTCCATGTGGTTAACGATAAGATAATCGACCTTCTTACCGGCCGGTAGAAGTGATTTTATTTTATCCAGATAGGCCGGGAAGTAAGGCCCTTTAACAGTATCTACGAGAACGATCTTCTCATCGATAAGCATATACGCGTTGTAAGACACTCCCTTTGGCAGGGGCCACAATGCTTCGAACAGAGTAGTCTCGAAGTCGTTGACTCCAATCCAGTAGATTCCTTCAACTATGCCAGTAGGTTTCATTAATCTTCTCCTCCTTCAGATAAGCTAAATTACTCTTCAGATGTATTCTACAACAATTGCAGGATCTCCAGGTCCAGAAAATTAGAAAAAGCCAGAGGCATTAAGACCCCTGGCTTTGCAGTTTTATCCTTACTTCACACGGCCTTGAGGTATCTCCTGCCGGTGAAGTAGAGAAGTAGTATTCCACTCAATGAGAGTGCTACGTTGAGAATAATGAAGTTGATGAGGGGGATTACCTCGATACCCAGAGAGTGCCTTATCAGTTCGGCTACGTATTTGACCGGGAGCATAGACGAGACAACGCGTAGGTAGTTCGGCAGAAAAGCTATCGGGAAGTATATCCCCGCAAGGAAAATCATTATGACCATGAGTATACTCGCTGCCGTGTCTGCCGTTTCCGGGTTTTTGAAGATGAGCGTAAGGAAGAGGCCAAGAGCCATCATTCCAAGCGTCGAACTGATTATCGATATTATGAATAGAGGCCAGTTTACGTCGAATGTCGTCTTGAACAGCACCGTGCTTGCCACCAGTATAAGTAGAATCGAGATGAAGCTGACCATGAAACGAGTGAGCGTGCTGCCAAAGACAAAAGTCAGTGGTTTGACGGGGGTTATCTTAAATCTCTTCAGTACGCCGCGCTTTCTGTAACGACCAAAGACGCTTATTACCGAGAACATACCGGCCGAAAGCAGCGAAATCGCTATTACTCCAGACATGGTGTAATCGGCGTTAGTAGCCGTTACTCTTCCGGCCGTCTCCGGTACTTTTTCCAAGGTAATTATCGATCTTGCGTTGTTCAACCTCTTCTCTACCGCGGCTGTGAGACTTGACTGGGCCATCGTTATGGTGCTGCGCTGACTTAGATCGCCCTCCTGATAGCTGTACTTCATGTTCTTGCCGTCGAACGATACCCCGAGCAGCACTTCGCCCTTCTCTACTGCAGCCTGTAGTCCTTCCTCAGAATCGAACATGACAAGGTACCACGCCCCGGTCTCTTCGATAATTGGTTTTATATCGAACTCTCCACTCTGGAACAGCCCGAGACCGGGTTTGTTGAATCCGTCGGAACCACTGAAAAAGAAGCCGAAAAGGATTAGAAAGAGTAATGGGAAGAACAGAGTGAAGAAGACTTCAATCTTGTTCCTGAAGGCCTCTTTTGCAAAGGCCATAAACAACGGTCTCAATTTGCTTCTACTCATAGCCCATCACCTTCCTGAAGTTCAGTGCAAAAACTGAGATTGAAAAGACCAGCCAGATTAACGGAACGACTATCAGCCAGGTCATCGATATCGGGGCGATGTTATAGCCCATAATTCGTCTGCTCAACTCAACGAGATATGTAGTAGGAAGAAGATATACAAGCCATCGAATTCCCCAGGGAAGGCCAAAGATCGGGAAGTACAGGCCGCCCATAAACATCATCACCTGGTAGAGAGTCTGTCCAAGAACTGTTGCAGTCGAAAGTTTCTTTGCAAAGGACGCGATCATGAGTCCGAAGGAGACCGATACCAGCATCGAGAAAATCAGCGAAAGAATGAACAGCGGGTCGAATATCGCCCCTTGTACACGATAGACAGTCAGTGCGATCGTGTATAAGAGAACAAGCGAGATAAGCATAGTAAATACGAGTTTGACAAAGTGGGCTGAAAAGTATTCCAGAGGCTTTAGCGGTGTCGTGTAAAGCTTTTTGTTTGTTCCGGATACCCTGTATTGAATCAAGCCCATAGGACTGTTAAAGAGGGAAACAGAGAGAATCATCATCAGCGCGACGCCGGGGAAGATGTATTCGTTGTAATCAAATCCCTTCTCCTGCTGGGCCGATACTACGTTGTTCGTCGTCACGATATCTAAATAATCGGTGTCCTGTCGCCTTTTTATCTCGAGATT
This sequence comes from Thermotogales bacterium Thermo_02, assembly GCA_001603185.1. Lineage (GTDB taxonomy): Bacteria > Thermotogota > Thermotogae > Petrotogales > Kosmotogaceae > Mesotoga. Next base: position 3,698 of record LVBU01000175.1, read on the forward strand.
CACTTCATTCATTATCTCGCCAAGTATATTGGCGGCAATGCCTGATGATTCCTTTCCGCTGACGTAGTGTACCTGAAGAGGAACTTCGCCTGCCTGAAGCATCAGAGAACCGGCCATTTTCGCGTTCGTTCCCTTTGGTATTACGAGCACTATGTCGAGTCTTCCACGTTTTAGATCATCAAGAGCCTTATCGAGATCGTCATAGGTGGTCTCTACGAAAGGGCCGCCCTGAGCTGTTATTCCGCCGATTACTTCGTCTAGTATCTTGCCGAAGCCTGAGAGACTCTCTTCCCTCACGATCCCTATCTTAAAGCTTATTCCTTGAGGATCTCCTCCAGCCACGCCTCCAAAGACGGAAGTGAGGATGAAATAAAGGAGTAGGGGAAAAACTAAGCTCCAGAAAATCACCTGAAATTCCCTTATTTCATTCTTGAATAGTCCTGAGGTGAAACGCCACATTCTGCTCATGGTTTCACCTCAATCTCTTAACTTGCGGCCTGTCAGAGTTATAAATACATCCTCGAGATTCGGTTTTCGTATAGTCACGTCATCGAGAAGAAGATCGAATCGCTTTGAGCGTTCGAAAAGCCTTCCGAGAGAGCGCTCCACATCTTTTGTAGAAATCGAATAAGTTCTGTTTTCAATATGGATCAGACCTTCCATAGCAAGAAACTCCGCCGGGATATCTTCCTCTCCTTTGATGCTAAACGAGACAATGTTCTCTGCCTCAATGGAATCGACGAGTTCCATGACGGTTCCGCGGGCTATGATATTGCCCTGATCCATGATTATTATCCTGTCGGCCAGTCTTTCTGCTTCCTCCATGTAGTGAGTCGTCAGTACGATCGTCTTCCGCTTCTTCTTGAGGGAAAGAACGGTCTCCCAGAGCATCCTTCTGGCCTGCGGATCGAGTCCGGTTGTCGGTTCATCCAGGAAGACTACTTTCGGATCATTCACCATCGACACGGCGACTGCGAGTCTCTGGAGTTGGCCGCCCGAGAGATTCTTTGTGTACGTCTTTTCCTTCTCTTTCAATGATACTTCTGCAATAAGGTCGTCTGAAGGAATGCTCTTTGCGTAGAGTCCTCTGAAGAGATCGAGAGTCTCTCTTACTGTAAGGTATTCGAAGAAACTCGATGACTGCAATTGCACACCGATTTCCTCTTTAACTCTGTCGCTAGAAGGGGAGAGCTTTTCATCAAAGTACTCGATACTGCCTGAATCAGGCTTCCTCAGTCCTTCAAGCATCTCAACCGTTGTCGTCTTTCCGGCGCCGTTAGGTCCCAGTATTGCTAGCACTTCACCTTCAAGCAACTGGAAGCTGATCCCGTTAACGGCCTTGGTATCTCCATAATACTTCTTAAGGTTGTTCACAGTTATTACAGTTTTAGCCACAATACCACCCCATTTTCCGGACACAAGACCCGGAGAACTGTATAGAATTATACTACAGATGAAAAACGGAAACCCCTTTTTGTTGCTTACTGCTCCTCTATGGCTTCCAGAAGAGCTTTTGCGGCCTGAAGAGGTCCTTCCATCTCGAACCCGGGGATTCCGAGTCTCGTCTTCACTTCTCCTACCTTCACACCTGCATCTATCATAGCTTCGATATATTTCCTGGCTATTACTTCGTGCCTCTCCTTTCTCTGAACTGCTCCAAATGGGTTTGCGAAGTAGCTGTAAGTCAGGCCCTTCTCAGTTGTAGTTCCCTTTGCCATTCTTGCTCCGGTAGCGAATACTTCATGAGCCTTTTCTGCGTTATGGAAGAATCTCATCTTTTCTTCAAAGCTTTCATCATAGTTGTTGGCATAGAGGAAGAAATCGATCTTCGTGGGTTTTATAATCTCTGTGTAGTTCGAATAAGGCACGATTACTCTGGCGTTGATCTCATTTGGGTTCATGAAAATGCTTCTATCCATAGTCGAATATGCGTAACCGGGCTGGAGATCATCGAGTCTCACGAAGGCGCCGGTTTCGGTTCCATACGCCACGACAGAATCGTCGGAAGTTATATCGAGAGATCCCATATCATCGATAAGAATATTTACCTCTGAAACCTCTTCGCGCAGACGATTCAAAGCATCTAGAGTCTCGGACTTACCTGCGCCACTATCACCAATAAGCATGACATTTGCCTTCTTGCCATTCCTGAGTTTTATGTGCGCAAGTGCCCCGTGTATAGGCAGTCTGCCTTCGTCTATCACGAGAAGGTTATGAATTGTGAGTATCATCTTTTTGAGATAGCCGAAGTAGTCGATAGAGGGATCGTCTCCGACCAGTCCTACATAAGTTCCGTCGCTCTCTCTGTAAATAACGCCATTTAAGTCTTCGGGATTTATGAAGGTGGAGTTCTTAACGCCCAGTATATAGATACCGTCGGGCTTTTTATTTCTCACTACGTCGAAACTCGCGATTTCGAAGAGATTTCCGAGTCCTGAGGCCAGCGCAAGATACTCCTTATTTACGATAACAAAGATGAGTTTGCTTCCAACGTGAACCGGAAAAACAAACCAATCTTTGGGACTGGATATGTTTAGTCTTTCGAGAATCGGTTCATCGTATACTTTGAAGAAGCCTCTTCTCTTATTAGATCTCGTATAGAAAATCACGGGGGGTTCAAAAACCACACTCCAAACATAATCCATAACGTACAACCACTGGGCGTTGTTGAGCTTAATCTTGTAGTTGACCTCCGGCCTGTCAACTATGAACCCGACCTGTGCACCACCGGGCTCCTGTCTCAGAATCTTAAGTCTCATATCCGATACGTTTATTAGAATCTGTCTGTACATACTCAAAACGAGACCTTTGAGATCTGTGTTCGTTCTTACCAGGAGCATCTGCTTGAAGATCCTTTCGAATCTGTTGGGAGTGTATTCGTCTCTCTTGATTATGAATCTGTGTTTGTTTCTCCAGAGAGAAAAGAGGCTTTCAATAAACCTCGCCAGAAGCTCCTTCTTGTTGCTCAGCTTCGGAAAGGAATAGTATGGAGACCCGTCTATCTGTTCGATGGGATTGATCGTCAGGGCCAGGAGTAATTCGATAATACCCTGAATGTCGTACTTCTGGGCTGTATCGACGGTGTCTGTGTTCTTCAGAAACAACTCGAAGAGAGGAAGGAGAGAATTCCTCTTCTCTTCGGAATCGGCTATTAGTTCGGCCAGAATCATCTTGAAAGTCTCGCTGTTGAAGATCTGCGAAGTCGCGTTGTAAGACACCTCACCGTTTATCAGGACGCTTCTCATTGTATCTACCTCCTCGGGAAATGGAACTTCAGGTCCAATCAATTATATAGTTACATATTCTCCATTCTTTTCGATTAGATGAAAGTGTGTCAGTAGTCACTATAGAC
>LVBU01000176.1 GCA_001603185.1 Thermotogales bacterium Thermo_02
CCTCACAACACAATATAAACGTGGTCGATACTCTCTCCCTTTTCAGCAGGCACAGTTCATTGAAGAATGTTCTTTACTTTGTCTCTTACTGGTGGCCGATGTTCGATCTTGGTTCTTTGGGCATTCCATTCTATCTCGGTGGGGGGATTATCCTTCTTGTGGTCTTTCTGGGAGCCTTGATGAATCTCAGAAAGCATATCGTGCTCTTCTTCTCTTTGCTTTCGGTCATGTTCATAATTCTCTCTACCGGAGTAACCATCGGTCCGGTTGCAAGGATTTTCGTGATAATCGTCACAAAGACTCCGATAATCGGCCCGATCTTTAGGGATCCAAACAAGATAGTCGGACTCATGGCGATCGGTTTCTCCGTTCTTCTGGCTGTTGGTGTTCAGAGAATACTCAAAAGTCTTGGCGGTAGTCTGCGAGAAAATATTCTGAAGCTTGCCTTCGTTGTCGCAATAATCGTGTCTTTCCTCGTATATCTTCAGCCTTTCTACAGGAATTTTATAAATGGCTTCTACGGCCCAGTTAGAGTACCGGAACCTTACAGGAACGTTCAGAAGGAGTTCAGAGAAGCCGACAGATTCGATTCGCGGATTCTGTATGTACCTAACGCAGATAATATGGTCCAGGCCTTTACAGGTGTAGCTACTCCGTACTGGAATGTAAACAGCAATTCCGAAGGGCTTTTGAAGGCTACCGGGGACTTCCATATATACTCATCTTCAAAAAACACTCTGTTTCACCACGAAGGAAATGCAATGAGCATAACGTATTATATGAACTTCGTTCAGTATCTTCTAGACAGAGGACTGACCTCGAATATGGCAAGTATTCTAAGACCCTTCGGGGCGAACGAGCTGGCATATCATATTGAGTATCTGGGACAACAGGAGCGCCAGAAGTTCAACCTGGATATCCTCTCGATTCAGCGTGGGCTATCTAAACACTATGAAGATGAGATATTTACGCTTTACGATATCGCGGAGCCCCTTCCGTATATCTATCCGGTCAGCTCGAAGATCATCACTCCGTACGGTTATTCCAGAGCGGAGACTTATTCAAGCATTCCGGGCTTCAACTTTCTGAATCACGGGATCATATACTCTTCGATCTCGACGGAACGCTACATAGACAAAGTCAATCCCGACGATTACATAGAAGCGAGGAGCTGGGACGATCTCTTTCTATCGGAACTTCCAACGGAATACTATATCTCTCCTTTTGATTTCATTGAAGACGGCAACACCTTCTTGAAGTGGTCCAAAACTCTCGTGAAAAACAATGACTGGCTATGGTTTCTTTCGTCTCAGGGAATAAGCAACTTCCTTTTCGATCACGATTTTGGGAGAGGGGTAGCGGTTACTTTTGCCTCAAGGAAATTGAACCTCTTGCCCTACGAAATGGACTTTGCAGAGGGATCGCTAATAGCGGATTTCGACTCTTTGTTGAGAACGGAGAAGTTCTTCTTGCCGGATAATCCACAGTACTATTCAGTTCAGGCGAACCCTATCGCTCAGACAAATGACATTCCCATAGTGAAGGGAGAGATAGTGAAGGGCGATCCTGAAAATATCTGGCAGGTTGCGAAGTCCGGTCTTATTCAAGCAAGAGAGAGAAATCCCTATCGCTTTAACATAGTTATGTCCGGCCGAGGGACAAGCAAGCTTCACGTGAAAGTGAGGTTCTATGATAGAGAACTCAACGAACTCGGGGTCGGTTATGTTGTAGCTCCCAGAGAAGAGTCTAATTTCGATTCGGTGAACTTCTTCGGGGAATTCGTGTCTCCTGCAGGGACAGAGTTGATGCGTATTGACCTGCTCGCCTTCCAGAAACCTCAGGAAAAGAGCTACTGGTGGATACACGATGTCAGACTCGAGGACATGGGCGAGTACAGTGTGCCCAATGTCTTTATCATGAAGAAGACATCTGAGAGAGCCGAACCGGTAGATATTTATGCTCGTGTCTTTGAATCTTCAAAGGGAGGTCTTCTGAGAATAGGAGTAAATGGTCTGTATGTAAATATTCAGACGGCTTCGCTGAGCCATAATGGATTTGTATGGAAGCACATCGGTTCCTTTGATTTCGATAAAGGAGAGAATACTATTGAGGTAGAAAACCTAGACGGATTCAACTCACTCGGGCTTTTTGCAGTGGTGCCCATCTCGAAATACCCGGAACTGGCCGCTCCGGTGAGACTGGCAATCGAGAGATCGAAGCTATTCTTGTCGCTGGAAGCCGAGAGCGAGCTAGACTTCTACGGGAGCATTCAGAGTCAGAGGGCCTATCCAAAGCTCAGCATGGGTCGAGGTATCTCGTCTCAGAATGGCTTTTTAGGTGGCGATATCGAGATCCTGAAAGATGCGACATTCACTGTCGCGGTCTTCTTAAATGCTATGCCAGATCACGATGCCAGTCTAACCTTCTCTCTTTCCGGAGAGGACCTTCACTTTGAGGAAGAGATCACCTCTTCATCTTTTTCGAGGGACGGCAGCCTTCAGACTGTTGTAGTCGAACAGAAGAGATATCCGGACGACTTCGGTTACACTTTCAATGTCTTTCCTTCGGTAATGGAAAACTACACCACAATAATTCTTCCGGGAAGATATCTCACTTCCGGGAGTTACAGGCTGAAGATCGATTTCAATAGTAAGGTCCCTTCGCTGAGCGCTCTGGAGGATTTCTACAAATTCGACCCGGCCGATATTGTCACCCTTGAATTTCCAGAAGACATCTTCCAGGAAGATTGCAGTGACTGCGATACCATCAGCCACGATATGATGTGGGAGATATTGGCAGAAGAGAGAATCAGATTTGGGTTTGCGCCCACATGTTCGTGCGATTGGTACGACTACGCTAGCAATTTCATTCCTGTACAGGCGTACGGGGAGTATCTTCTGGCTCTGGACATGCGATCGGATTCTGTCAGAAGGCGACATATGAAGGTGTACTTTACAGACGCCGAAAAGAGGATAATATCGACCGAATTCGTTCAGGACGTCGAAGAGAGATACAAAACCAGCTGGAATCACTACGAACAGATCCTGACTGCTCCCGAAGGAGCAAGATTCATGCAGCTGCACATTCTATGCAGAGGAGACAGGAATCAAGAGGGCTTCATTGAGATAGAAAACTACTCAATAATCCCATACGGAGAACTGATAACGGTAGACAAGATCGTGATATTTGAAGGTACCAGTTTCGGCCAGTTCATAAATGTCGACGGAAAAAGCCCGGAGGTCGCCTACGAAAGAGTTGATTCTATGATGCGGGGGTTCACACTGAAAAACCCCGAAAGTGAGAGAGTTCTACTGAACTTCATGGAATCTCCAAACCCTCTCTGGGAAATGCGGCTGGAAGACGAGTCACAGAGAGGAATACTGGCGCTGAATGGAGTGTCCACAGGTTTTATAGTAAGCGGGCAGGGTACGGGAGAGATTACCATAGTACTCAGAAAACTCTACCGGATAGGTTTGATCATGTTCCTTCTGGGCTTCTTTGCCGTGCCGGTGATATATTTCTTTGTAAAGAAACGCGAATAAAGACAAATTGCATTTAGCCGAAAAAGTAGTAGAATCACTTATAGCCCTTTCAACTGGAGTTGATTTGATGTTCAAGAATCTTGGAGTTGACTTTAGAGAACTTCTGAAGAGGAGTTATTTGACAGATAACACGGTCCTCGACAGAGCTCTTGAAATCAACGTCAGGCGCATGCATTACATAGCGCTAATTTCGATTCCTCTACACCTTCTCTTCTTTCTCTTCTTTCTTACAATGACTCCAGATACTGAAATTGAACTCCGCTGGCGATCGGGAATAATGACAGTCCATCTTATTTACATTTTCGTTCAGCTCGGGTTCGCAATCGTCGTCTCTATTCTGAAAAGGAAGATGATACCTCGCAAGGAAGCAGCTCTGGCACAGTATGCGATGATAGCTTCTTTGGCAGCTATGTCGATACTGCTCGTTACTATAGACCAGTACGTCACTACGAACATTACACCGTTCATGGTGTTGTGCATAGGAATCTCCATATTCTTTGTCCTTAGACCGAGAGTTACTTTTGGCGTCTTCGTCGCCATTATCGCCGCATACTACTTGTCGATAGGGATTGTCCAGAAAGAACCTAACATTCTGCTCTCTAACAGGGTAAACGGCATTACCTTTGCCGCTTTCGGCGTCTGTCTTTCTCTAATACTGTGGAACAGCAACAGGAAAAACCTCTTTCAGGAGAGAGAGATAGAGAGACAGAGAAGAGAACTCGAAGAGAAAAATAGCGAACTGGAAAGACTGGCTTACCTCGATACACTTACCGGATTATATAACAGAAGAAAGTGGCTTGATATGGTCGATGAAGAGGTCGAACTGATCTGCAGATACAACACAAAGGCAAGCATAATCTTGATGGATCTTGACAACTTCAAAGACGTCAACGACGAATATGGTCACCCCACAGGCGATAGATTGCTTGAGAGAATCGCCGATATTCTGAAGGAAAACCTGAGAGTCGTCGATAAGTCTTGCCGGTGGGGTGGAGAAGAGTTCATAATTCTTCTACCGCAGATACCTCTGGATAAAGCCATAGCGGTTGCCGAAAAACTCAGAGTCCTCCTTGAAGAAACGGAGTTCTCTCTAGATGATATTCATCTGAAGATAAAGGCGAGCTTCGGAGTGGCCTCCCTGAAATGTGAGGACGAAGCTTTTGATATGGCCTACGGTAGGGCCGACAGGGCATTATATAAAGCGAAAGATGATGGACGAAACCTTGTAGTCGATGAAACGGCTCTTACTGAAAAATAGGGACTCCATTTTTGGCGGGAAGAGCATTCCGCCGCCAGTAAAGGCTTCGCCTTTGCCAGTCTGCTTTCGCAGGCCAGTATCGCTTCGCGATGCCAGTTCCGCTTCGCGGGCGAAGAGCGCTTTGAAGAGCGAGAAGAACAAAAAGAAGTTCACCGTCCTCCGAGAAGAGCGTTAGGAGCGGAAGATACGTCCTTCGCCCAGCGTCCCGGAGCATGGACCCGTCCTTCGAAAGAGCGTTAAGCTCTGTTCCTCGTTCCGACGCTCCGCGTCCACGTTCTTGGTAGAGACCAGAGGAGCACGAGATTAAGAGAGAAGGGGAGAAGAGGAGAGAGAGTCTCGTTTCTCTCGTTTTTACCAGACCCTAGACTCCAAACTCCAGACCCGTTCTTCGCCGTCCGCCGTCCTCCGAGAAGTGCTTCGAAACGACTCAAGATCAGCCCGCAAAGCGGAACTGGCGCGATGAATAGAGAAGAGGCGAGAGGTCAGAGATAAGAGGCTGGAAGAGCGAAAAGATCTTGATCTTCACGCCTCTATCCTCTCACCCCTTGCCTCTGATCAGCCTCGTGAGCGAAGCGCTTTGACCCCCAATGGTTGGACACGAAGTAAAGGAATCACGGTTTTACGA
>LVBU01000177.1 GCA_001603185.1 Thermotogales bacterium Thermo_02
AAACGTAAAGGCCTTGTACGAGCGAGAGAATGGTTGAAGAGACTTGCTCAAAGACAACCCAAGCTCTTTGTTCAATGGACCAAGGAGATATACTACGCGGCTGGATAATAGGAGCCGGATGAATCGAGAGGTTCATGTCCGGTTCTGGGAGAGCCTGGGGGTGAAATCCCCCCGGGCCACTCGACGCTCAGAAGAGCGAAAACACGAGATGAGGAGAGAGGGCGAGACGGAGAGCCGGGTCTGGGGTTTGGGGTCTAGGGTCTGGTAAGAACGAGATCCCGTATAAAAGCATTACGGGATGACAGTATAAGAGCACTACGGGATGACCCGAAACGAAAGTCGAAGCCAGGATGACCGTCTTACTCCGGAACGGAGATCCCGTATGTAAAGAACGAGGTCCCGTTTAGGATCCCTGAATAAGAACCCTGAATGAGATCATTTCAGGGCAGGCTCCACGGGAAGACGGGGTCTGAGCAACTTGGTCGGTCATCCTGACATGCTCTCAGTCATGATCTAAGTCTTCATCTCTTCTAGTCACGCCTTGCTGGACTCAGAATCAAGTTCTTTGAGGAGAATTCTGTTAGGCTAAGACAAGTGAGTTTACTGTTGGGCAGAATGCGAGAAAGTAATCCGATGGTATAATTTTCTTGAAGTTTTCTGCATTGGAGGGATTTCAGTGCTTGTTTCCCATCTGTCCGTCCAGAACTGGAGGAATTTCCGCGAAATCAATGTGGATCTTGAGAGAAGAGTGTTTCTCGTCGGGCCGAACGCATCGGGAAAATCGAATTTTCTCGATGTGCTTACGTTTCTGAGAGACATAGCAAAGTCTGGGGGAGGCCTGCAGGAGGCATTGAACAATCGAGGAGGTATTTCGAAAGTTAGATGTCTGTCGGCACGCAGAAGCTCAGATGTCGAGGTTTCTATTACTCTTTCAGATGATCAAAGAAAAGAAGAGAAGTGGCGATACTCGCTAGGCATTACTCGCGAAACGAGTGGTAAGCGATTACAGATATTAACCCACGAGAGGGTCTGGAAGGGTAGTACGCTTATTCTCGATAGACCTAATCAAGAAGATAAAGAGGATCCTCAGCGACTGACGCAGACCAATCTCGAGCAGATTAGCGCTAATAGGGACTTTAGGGAGGTGTCTGAGTTTCTTCAGCGAGTGCAGTATCTTCATCTTGTCCCTCAGTTCCTGAGATTCGCGGGTACACTTCCCGGTTACGCCCTACCGGGAGACCCTTTTGGTCAGGCTTTCGTAAAGAGACTCGCCGAGACTCCAGAGAAGACGAGAAGTTCTCGATTGGAAAGGATTGAAGAACTCTTGAAGAAGGCCGTACCTCAGCTCAAAGATCTTTCATTTGTGGTTGACGAGATGGGAAAACCTCATTTGGAGGCAGGGTACGAACATTGGAGAGAGCATGGTGTAAAACAGCGTGAAGATCAGTTTTCCGATGGAACGCTCCGCCTAATCGGACTCCTCTGGGTAATTATTGAAGACAATTCATTGCTCCTTCTTGAGGAACCAGAGCTATCCCTTCATAAGTCCCTTATTCAGCTGCTTCCAGAGCTAATGTACAAGCTTCAAAAGAGCAAGAGTCGTCAGGTAATGTTGAGTACGCATAGCATGGACTTGCTTATGAATAAAGGTATTGCGCTTGAAGAGGTTCTTCTCCTTACACCGGCGACAGATGGGACGGAAGTAAGAGTCGCCACTTCGATCGACGAAGCGGCTACCCTTTTTGAAGCGGGTATGAGCGTTGGTGAGATTGTTGGCCCCCACACTACGCCAAAAGATATTCGCGAACTAGAAGTCTTGTAGGAGCGGCTATATGTATATCAACCTGGTAGTGGAGGATCTATTGAGCGAGTATACCGTCAGGAAGATCCTTTCAGTGGTGAGACCTGATCTGGTCGTCAAGTCAGTTTACATGGAAGCTGGTTTTGGATATATCAAGAGTAATATCAAGAAGTTCTGGAAAGCTTCGCAACACATTCCATTTGTCGTATTAGCTGACCTTGATAATGAGATATGCGCTCCGTCAAGAGTCTTGAATTGGCTTGGGTTCATTCCTTCTACCGGTCGTTTTGCTTTTCGAATAGCTGTGCATGAAACCGAGAGCTGGTTGATGGCTGACAGAAGGTCGTTTTCGGATTTTCTGGGAATAAGTGAGCGCCTTGTGCCCATAGATCCCGATGAATTACTGAATCCAAAGGAAAAGCTTCTGAACCTCGTTAAGAGGAGCAGAAAGAGATCTTTGAAAGAAGACATACTTCCTTTAGCTGGCAAACATGTGACAGTTGGACCGGCGTATAATTTGTCATTGGTTAAGTATGTTTCTGAGTCCTGGAATCCGCAGCGAGCCGCTGAGTGTTCGAAGAGCCTACATAAAACGATTAGAGCTCTACAATTGCTCCAATAAACCGAAAAACAGGGACAGACTCCATTTTTTCAGGAGACGTCCTCCGTTCGCCGTCCGCCGTCCTCCGAGAAGAGCATGAAAAGCTGAAAAGCCGTCCTTCGTCCTTCGTCCAAGATCGTGGACCCGTCCTTCGAAAGATTGGGAGAGCGAGATCCCGTATAGAACCATTACGGGATGACATTTGTGGGCTCCGAAAATTCTCGTTTTCTCGTGAGCGAAGCGAACTCTCGAAATCTCTCGTGGTCTTTTTCCGCTCTTACCAACAACCCACAACAAGCAACGTACAACCGATCTCAAGAGCACACGCCCCACCGCAAGCGGTCCCCCCCGCTCGAGCGGGGATTAAGATCAAAAGCGGAGGAGACGAAGAGCCGGGTATGGATTTTGGGGTCTAGGGTCTGGTAAGAACGAGATCCCGTACAAGACCACCACGGGATGACAGCAATTCTCTGTCTGTCGGCTCTTACCAGCAACCTACAACGC
>LVBU01000178.1 GCA_001603185.1 Thermotogales bacterium Thermo_02
GGGCTACCCCGAGACGACTCTCAATTTCCTGGAGAAGGTTCTCGGCCATAAACTGAATATTTACTCCTATCCGGACCTGTATTTTGGTGGTCCAAACATTATCTCCGTAGAAGAGAACGGCATGATGATAGGAGCCGGTTCTATCAGGAGAGGTGGAGCGGCATCAGCTCCAGAATTTTGATTTTAGAAAGGATGGATTGAATTGAAGAAAGTTCTGTTTGCACTACTTATCGTTATGTTTTTTGTATCTACGGGTCTTGCATTAACGGACCCAGGAGATGACCTGAGACTGGAAGGACCTTTCCTAGTCACCTCCGGCGGACAGTCACCCGGAGCGCTCCAGTTTACGGTCATCGCGAAGATGGCCAATATCGACTACACCTTTGAGAGACTTGTGAAGGTTGGAGAGGTCGATATCTCGAAATTCAAGACGTTTGTGGTAGTTGTCGGAGCCAGTGGAAAGGGTCTTGGAGCAGCCGGTATAGACATAGATGTCGAAATCAACAGAGTTGTAGAGCTTGCAAAACTGGCAAAGGCTAACGACCTGAAGATCGTCATCTGTAACCTCGAAGGCGTTTCAAGACGCGGCGTTTCTTCTGACAGGATAGTAACTGCTCTTGCGCCGTTCGCAAGCGTTTACTTCATCAAGACCGATGCCAACGAAGATGGATTCTTCACCGAATTGAGCACAGAGGCAGGAGTTCCTCTGGCAACATTTGATGTTACGGTCGGACTCAAAGACGTTCTGACAGAGTTTGTCGAAAAACCAAACTGATGAATTCCGGGGGCGCATAGAGTGCGCCCCTTCTATCTATGATCGGAGGACTTACCTAGGATGAAAATAAGAACTGTTTTGCTGATCTCCCTGATCTTTGGTTGTGTGGTTTTCGGTGCTTTTTTCAGACCCGATATCCGGCCTGGGTACGGAGTGACAGGAATAGGCTGGCTTTCAGATTACTTCACGCCCTTCAAAGGCACAAATATGGATACTCCTATATACTTCATGGATAGCGGTGTGGCTGGCCCGACTTTCCTTCTCATGGGCGGAACTCATGCCAGGGAGATTTCCTCAACTACTGCAGCCCTGGTCTTCATTGAGAATGCAATAGTGACAAAGGGAAGGGTAATCGTTATGCCCTTTTCCAATATTAGCGCCGTTTCGATACCCGATCAGATGGGTAGCGCACCTCACTTCATAATGGTAGAGACCAGATCCGGTCCGCGCTTTCTAGTTTACGGCGACAGAAGAACCGATCCTGCGGATCAGGGAGAACCTGATCCGGTTGTCTTCAAGCACGCTCAATCGGATTTCACCCTAACTGATGGAGCAGAGGCAAGAAATCTCAACAGGCAGTACCCGGGCCTAGCAGACGGCAATTCGACCCAGCAGCTTGCATATGCGATTATTGAGATGATAAAGGCCGAAAGAGTAGACTTTAATCTCGATATGCATGAGGCCGGTACTCCCGACAAGTATGTTGATAGCAGTGGTAACGTCCGATCGGGAAGTAGTCTGGCATATACTCTTGTCTGTCATCCCGACTCACTTGAAATTGGGGCGGTCACCATCATGGAAGTCGAAGCTTTCTACGGCGTGTCTCTAAAGCTCGAAGAATCTAACAGGGCTTTCAGAGGCTTGAGTCATCTGGAGATACGAGACGCAACAGACTCGCTTTCATTCCTTTCCGAGACGCCAAATCCTGGTCAGGATACCTGGAGAGAGAATCCAGATGTAATCTACGATGAGGCTTATCCGCTGAAGCACAGAGTGGCTCTTCAGCTGCAGATAGTCCTCTCACTTTTCAACGCATACGATATGTTTATGGGTGAGACAATTGAATTGTTCGGAATTCCCACCTATGATCAGATGATGAGAGA
>LVBU01000179.1 GCA_001603185.1 Thermotogales bacterium Thermo_02
TCGACCGTCTCGGAACCCATGTCTGACAGGATCAACAACTCTTCAATCTCATCGAGAGTCTCTGGATCCATCTTCTCAAAAGAGAGAAGTCTCTTCACATTCTTGAAAAAACCGTTGCGTGTCTTCTTAAGCCCCTCGCCTAACCTGGAGAAGAGTCCCATTATTCTTCCTCCAGCTTCAATATGCTTTTGGGGTTGTAAGCAGAAAGAGCTCTTTCGATCTCCAGACTTAGAGCTTCATAACCGTTATCAATGATTACGGAGACAGGTTTGGCCTCCGTTCTAGACTTAATCTCTATGACTCCTTCGGCCAACTTTCTACCGACGGTGATCCTCAACGGAATACCTATCAAGTCTGCATCCTTGAACTTCATTCCAGGCGAGATCTCACGATCGTCCAACAACACATCGAAATTCTTAGACTTTAGGAAATCATATATTTCAAGCGATGTCCTGGCTATGCTTTCGTCTTTAATGTTTACAGCGGTTACTACTATATGGAACGGACAGGTCTCCAGGGGCCATATAATACCGTCTTTGTCGTGCAATTGCTCTACTATTGCGCCGATTGTTCTCGACACTCCCCAGCCGTAGCATCCCATAATATAAGGAGAGTTTCTGCCCCGAGCATCCGTTATGTATCCGTTCATCTTTTCCGAATACTTTGTCCCAAGTTTGAAGATATGGCCGACCTCAATCCCCTTTGCCGACTTCAAGGGTGTCCCGCATTTTGGGCAGCTGTCTCCCGGTCTGACCATCTTCAGGTCAAGCCATTCATCGATCTCGAAGTCCCTGCCAGGAAGAACGAATCTGTAGTGATAGCCTTCTTTCAAGGCTCCACAGACAGCGTTCTTGAGACCCTTGATCGAGTAGTCGGAGATTATCCGGATCTCTTCTGGCAAACCCACCGGGCCGACAAAACCAGTTGGAACCTTAAGCAGTTCCATAACTTCTTGTGGCGTGGCCATTACTACCGTCTGATCGTTCATGGCGGCTTTAAGCTTCGATTCGTTCAACTCTTCGTCGCCTCGTATGAGAACAATGAAATAGCCCTTTCTTCCTTTGTAGATCAAGGACTTGATTATGTCCCCGGCGTTTACGCCAAGAAAAGAGGAGACTTCTTCTACTGTTCGAGAGGAAGGAGTTGCGACACTTTCGAGAGTTCCACTTTCTCCTTGTTGCTCACGCAGTTCAAATCTATATTCGGCTTTCTCATCGGAAGCAGCATAACCGCAATCGCAGTACAATAGTGTCGATTCACCATACTTCGCGAGGACATTGAACTCGTGAGACTCATTGCCGCCTATCGCGCCAGAATCGGCTTCCACTACCAGGAAGTCAAGGCCGATTCTCTCTAGTATCTTGCTGTAAGCGCAATAGAAGTCTCTATATGTATCGTCAAGAGAATCCCAGCTATCGTGAAAACTGTATGCGTCTTTCATAAGGAACTCTCTCGATCTCATAACTCCAAACCTTGGTCTTATTTCATCTCTGTACTTCATAGCGATCTGGTAAAGAGAGAAAGGCAACTGCTTGTATGATTTCAGTTCGTTTCTAAGAATATGAGTTATTATCTCTTCGTGGGTCGGTCCAAGCGTGAAGAAGCGTTCGTGCCGATCCTGCAACTTCATCATCTCAGGGCCGTAGTCGTCCCAGCGTCCCGTTTCATGCCAGAGCTCCGCCGGCTGAATAATAGGCATCAATATCTCCTGAGAGCCTATTGCATTCATCTCCTGGCGAACGATCTCTTCAACTTTCTTGAGTACTTTCAAACCCAGTGGAAGAAAAGTATAAATTCCGGCCGCCACTTTTCTCAAAAAGCCGCCTCTTATAAGCAACTTAATGCTTACAAGGTCTGCATCGGAAGGGGCTTCCTTCAATGTCGGGGCATAAAGCTGCGAAAACCTCATCAGATCTCTCCTCTCAACACTCCTAATCAGGACTAATTCAGTGCGATTATAGCATAGAACCAGCAAGCTGTCCGTCGTTTTGCTATAATACAGATGTGCCTATATGAGGAGGTTTAGCGTCAAATACCCCACGGCTAAAGCCGTGAGCTTGTAAAAGCTCTATTTGACTAGCCTGAGTGTTTCGAGCACTACGTTATCGGCAAATGTATAGGCACACCGTAGGATGCGTTCCCAAGTCTTACGCTCTGCGGTTGGTGGTTAAACAGT
>LVBU01000180.1 GCA_001603185.1 Thermotogales bacterium Thermo_02
ATAGTAAATCTTTACTTTTCCGATTTCATTCTCTTTGCAATACTCAAGAGCTACTTCCACGGCTTTGATTTCTCCTGAAACGTTTCTTAAGCCATGAAGATCTCTGGAACAGCCACTCAGTTTTTTTACAATTGATCCGTTCTCTACAACCACTGCAGAGTAACCAACATGATCGTCTCTGAAGCTCCCGTCAACGTATATCTCAGTTCCGAGATGAACGTTTCCTTTGAACTCTTCCCAGAAAGAAAGAAGTTCAGCCCTTTCGTTTTCGTGTGTCAAAGGGGAGAACACCATTCTCCTGTCTCCTCTGCGGTTGCTGTAGATCTTGAAGACAACGGAAGAATGAATCTCGACATAGTAATCTCCCGTCTTTCCTTTACTCGAAGTAATACCTCTACTGTTCAGGAAGCTGCAGAAATCTTCTGCAATTCTTTCTAGCTCTAATCTCCACTTCTGCGCGGACATACTCAGAAAGTATAAAGCCCTTCTATAGACTTCAGCATGAGTATTGTCAGATAACCTCCAACCGCTATAAATGGACCAAAGGGAAGCTGGGCCGATCTGTCAAACTTCCGTTTGTTCACAACCGAGCTCAAAGCATAGACAGCGAGCGCGGTGAATGCGGCTATCATCACTGTGTATAGCGAGCCAATCAAACCGGTCGCCAGAGCCATGACTCCCAGAAGCTCAACATCGCCAAATCCAAAGCTGTCCTTTTTGATGGCGTTGGAGATAAAGAAGAAGGCCAACATCGCACCGGTAACTATTAGTGCATCGAGAAGGTTATTGGGAAATCTCCCACGGAAGAAAGCCCAGAAGAACGCTCCGATACCTACAAGAACAACTCCGGTATCTGGAATCATGAAATGCTCGATATCGATAAAGGAGGTGAGTATGAGACCAGTAACGACCAAAGAAAGTGCAATCGCCTCTGGCAAAGGAAATATGAAGGCATTCAGCGCGTATAGAAAAGCACTAAGAAACTCCACCAAAGGATAGCGTATCGGGATTTTCGTTTTGCAATAACGGCATTT
Source organism: Thermotogales bacterium Thermo_02 (assembly GCA_001603185.1). GTDB lineage: Bacteria > Thermotogota > Thermotogae > Petrotogales > Kosmotogaceae > Mesotoga. Next base: position 1,035 of record LVBU01000180.1, read on the forward strand.
GCCTGCAAGAAGAAAATAACTGAATAGGGGAATGTTGTCCCTCCAGGAGAGCTCGTGCTTGCAGGACGGACAGATACTCCTCTTTGGTTTCAGTATTGTATAGTCCTTCGATGGAAGCCTGTATATTAAGGCGTTCGTAAAACTCCCGAAGACTAGACCGAACAGAAAGAATGCCGGAACCGTAAAGGCTACAGAATACCACACGATGCCCTCTCTTCTTCAGTAAGGAATTGGCTGAAAAGTTCTTTCTTGCCATAGAAATACCACATCTCTTCGTTCTCGAACTCCTTCAAGAGCTTCTTTGCCCTTTCGCAAAGACCACACTTTATACTTGTTACTACAAGCAACATTTTTAATTCCGGTCTGTCTGGATCAGTTCTGAGGAAATTGCCTGCCACCTCTTCAACCACTTTGAAATTCCCATACTTGAACTGGATTTTCGCCCAGGCTTCAACATCGTTGGTATATACAGGCACCGCATCGAGTATCTCGCCTTCAATTCTGGAGGCCATTTCGCTGTTATTCGAACGCTCATAGAGATCGAGCATTTCGGCCTTTGTTAGAATGCTTGAAGGATCGCGCTCCGATAGACATTTCAAGACACTCATGGCATCATCCATTCTTCCTGCATTCATGTATGCGTCAGTCAACATGAAGTAAGTGACTATGTGATCTGGGGCCGCCATTATTTCCCTCTCCCAATAACTGGCCGCTTTACCGAATTCTCCACGATTATAGAAAGTCTGCCCGAGGAAGGAGTAAGGAGAAATCAGAGAGGGATCGATCTCCAGGGCTCGCTTAAGCCATTCGATACCCTTTTCTTCGTCCCCGGATTCCAGATAGATGGAGCCCTTAAGTTCACTAACGGTAGCATGATCGACATTTGCGTTCAATAACAGATCAAGAAAATTCTGAGCTCCCTCGTAGTCGCCCCTATCAGCGATAGCCATAATTTTGTCCTGGAAGCCACTGAACGTACCTCTTTTGAAGCTGGCAAAAGTGAGTTTGCATTCATTGAGGTACTGTATGTACTCTTGATACTCGATAGGAGCGTAATTCTCAGGAATTACGATATTATCGAAGTGCTCAGTTATGGATCGAATCATCAGAAGATCGGCTTCAATAGAGCTTCCTTTAAGATCATCAAGCGCCAGATGAACGTCGCCATCGTAAATCTGATCAATGACTGCAATCGCAAAGGGCGTTCTCTCCGTTATTAGGAATTGGTTTTCTTCAAGTTTGAGGCGAATTACATCCATTCCCTCACCTCTTTCAGTGTCTTTCTTAAAATATACCATGTTTGCCAGTCAATGAGGTAAACAAAGACACCTTCAAAATTGTGGGAGTAATTCGGGAAGTAATGAGATAATAGACCTGTTACTAAAGTATCTCGTGGAGAGGAGGGAGCTTTGTGCCCGATGAGGAGATTGCAATACTCAAATTTGCACTTGCAAGAGAGAGAGAGGGAGCAAAATTCTACAGGGAAAAGATGAAAGACATGCATGTAAAGGAAATCAGAGAGATTTTTGAAGAACTCTCTAGAATGGAGACCGATCACGTTGCTTATATTTCTAAGCTTCTGGAAGAGATTTCGAGAGGAGATGAGATCATCTTCCAGCTTGACATCAAAGAAAGCATATTCGCGACGAGAGAGAATATCGAACTGAACGGAATATCTGTAGACTCCATCGCCGGAGATTTATCGATATTAAGAATGGCTTACCTGATAGAGAAGGATTTTGAAGACTTCTACAAAGAGAAGGCCGAGACGGTATCAAGAGAAGAAGTGAAAGAGCTTCTAATGAAACTGTCGGCCTGGGAAGAAGGTCACAAGAAAGTCCTTCTTGATCTGTATGATATTCTGATGGACGAATACTGGAATGAACAGCAATTCGAACCGCTCTTCTAGCGGTGTTTGTTTTTTCCAGAACTACGGTTTTTGCTGTTTTTTTTGGGAACACTTCTCCCTTTGTGTTCCCTTTTACTTTCCTTCTTAACTATATTGAAGTCTATCTCCATAGTGGTCTTATC
>LVBU01000181.1 GCA_001603185.1 Thermotogales bacterium Thermo_02
CTCGTGGCTCAACGGATAGAGCGCTGGACTCCGGATCCAGAGACTGTGGGTTCAAATCCCACCGAGCACGCCATTAAGTAATGCGGGAGGTTGCATATGAAAAAGGGCGATCTGGGAATTGATCTTGGGACGGCATCCCTGCTGGTTTTTCAGAAGGGGAAAGACATCGTTATCGATGAGCCTTCCGTGATAGCTATCGATAGTAGGAACGGGAAGATAATCGCAATAGGTTCCCAAGCAAAAGATATGATAGGAAAGACCCCAAAGGACATAAAGGCCGTTAGACCCATAAGAGATGGAGTAATAGCCGACTACACTGTAATCGAACAGGCTCTGAAGGAACTGGTGAGCAGGACAAGAACAAAGCTGTCATTTTCGAGACCGGCAGTGATCGTAGGAGTTCCGGCAAAGGTAACGAGCGTAGAAAGAAGAGCTGTTGTAGAGGCCTCGGCAGCGGCGGGAGCCAGCAAAGTCTACCTTGTTCTCGAACCCGTGGCAGCTGCTATGGGCGCCGGACTGAATATCTTCGATTCGGTTGGAAACATGGTCGTGGACATCGGCGGTGGTACCTCTGACATCGCAGTCATAAGTCTTGGGGGTATCGTTGTATCTCGTTCGATGAGGGCAGCTGGCGATGGAATGGATGAAGCGATCATAAAGTATGTGAAACGCAAGTATAAGTTCTTGATAGGTTCTTCGACAGCAGAAGAAATCAAGGTGAAGATCGGTAAGGCATTTCCGACTCTCGAAAGCTATGAACTCGAGGTGAAGGGAAGAGATGCTCTCAATGGTCTGCCAGGGAATATTAGAATCACTTCCGACGACGTTCTTGAAGCTATTTCGCAGATTTTGCAGGAACTAGTTTTGAATTTGAGACAGATACTTGAAGAGACCCCTCCAGAGATAGCTGCCGACATCATAGACACAGGTATCGTTTTGACGGGCGGCGGTTCGCTTATCAGAGGACTCCCCGATTTGATCGTCCAGGAGACGGGAATAAGCACTATACTGTCGGAGGACGCAAGAACATGCGTGGTTAAGGGTCTTGGTGAGCTGATGGAAGATGATAAGAAACTCATACGAGTATCAATCAACCATAACAGATGATCTTTTGTGCCAGCGCTCGAGTTTTAAAAGTGCCAGCGAGAAGATTATTCCAGCTGCCATACCGGTGAAAAGTAAAGGCAGTCTAGTCTCTTCGCCTGTGCGTGTCAGCAGGTCTGGAATAGAGCCAGCCATCATACCCAGAAGAAAAGAAAAGGTTTGATCCTGATACTTTTTGAGCAAAATCTTCATCAGTTTGCTTATAAGCACTATACCTGTCAGAACACCGAATCCTATGAAAGTAATAATGATCAGATCGCGTTCGCTTACCGCAGATATCGCTCTCGAATATTCGCCCATAATCAGGAGGATGAAAGCACCGCTCAGTCCCGGGAGGACCATTGCGGCGGCTCCAATGAATCCGGCAACAAAGTCGTAGAAAAGTGATGAGATATTATGAGTTAAGACTCCACTGTTCTCAGGTCGGACACCCGAGAAGGCTATCACTAGGACTATCAGCGCTCCCAGAGAAAAGGCAACCACACTGAACAGGCTTCTCTTTCTTATCTTACGCAGTACAATTGGCGAGCTCCCCAGTACCAATCCCGAAAACGCACCATACATCAATGACGGAAAACTCTGCAGGGCCACTCCCATCAGTTTCGAGAAACCAACTATCCCCACAACGATTCCGGCCCCCAGTACCGAGATGAAAAGGATCTGTCTCTTATCGAATCTCAATGATGACAGAGAAGCGACTGCAGATATGAGCTTTTCATAAACTCCTCCGATCAAAGCAATAGTGCCGCCACTGACACCGGGAATCAAGTTTGCAAGTCCCATGAGTAGTCCGACAACAAAAACATACAGCATAGTCCACCTCCATCTTCTAAAGATAATTATAAACCATTCCTGTAGGGAGATCGGCCGGAGATTATGCCGGTAAATTCTATCGGGATATGTTATAATCATGACAAATAACGACTGAATTGGGGGAGTTGAAATGAGTCTTCTGAGAGTGGAAAATCTACATGCCGTACTGAAAGAGAGTATGGAGGAAATACTTAAGGGAGTTAATGTTAAGGTCAATAGTGGCGAGATTCACGCGATAATGGGACCTAATGGAAGCGGCAAATCGACTTTTGCCCATGTGCTTATGGGAAATCCGAAATTCAAGGTGACTTCCGGAAGTATTACTCTTGATGGAGTTGATCTTGGCGATTTATCCACAGACGAACGGGCAAAACAAGGTATGTTCATGACATTTCAACATCCACAGGAGATTCCCGGCATAAGATTGAGAAGCTTTCTGATAGCCGCTTCTGGTGAACTAGGCAATATGGAGTCTCCAATTATGAAGAGTCGTAAAATCGACAGACTCTCTATTGACAACTCATTCGATAAGGACCTTGTGGACAGATATCTGAATGTTGGCTTTTCGGGAGGAGAGAAGAAAAAGTCTGAAATAGTCCAGATGCAGTTTTTGAAGCCTAAGCTCGTAGTTCTCGACGAGATAGACTCGGGCCTTGACGTCGATGCACTGAAGGTAATATCGAAATCGATAAACTCTTTCAGATCAGAGCGTAACGGGATAATACTCATAACTCATTATGAAAGACTTCTGGAGTACGTAGTTCCCGATTACGTTCATGTATATGTGGACGGTTCGGTTGTTGCCTCCGGAGGCCCGGATCTTGCGAGAGAGATACAGCAGAGTGGTTATGAGAGATACGCCGTCTCCCTTCGGGAGGTTTGATTATGAGTAGAGAGGCCTTTGTCGATAGTTCAAGATTCGAGTTTACTTCCAGAACTGATTACAGCTATGTGAGCGAAAAGGGCTTCACCGAGAGCCTGGTGAGAGAGATTTCTGGAAGGAAAGACGAACCGGGTTGGATGCTCCAGTTGAGGCTGAATTCATTTCGCGCATTCAGCCGCATTCACGACCCTTCATTTGGAGTGGATACAGGTCTTCTGGATCTCGGTGAAATAGTGGCGTATTTGAAGCCAAATGCTTCAAGAGAGAGGGCGTGGGAAGATTTGCCGGTCGAGATAAGAG
>LVBU01000182.1 GCA_001603185.1 Thermotogales bacterium Thermo_02
CCTTATGCAGCTCGCTGTTGTAATTCCGGCAGCATATGCTTTCGCCAGAATGAAATTCAGAGGCGCGAACTTCCTTTTCATACTCTTCATTATCCAGATCATGCTTCCTCTGGAGGCTCTGGTAGTTCCGAATTATCAAATTGTCAGATCTGCTGGTCTGTACAATACTCTGATAGCTATGATGCTACCGTTTATTGGATCAGGTTACGGTACATTCCTTCTCAGACAGTCTTTCAAACAGATTCCGAAGGATTTGGAAGACGCAGCTATAATTGATGGTTGTGGTCATTTCAGGTTTATATGGAACGTTCTTGTTCCTCTTTCCAAACCGACTATCGTTACCTTTTCCTTGATCAGCATAGCAACTCACTGGAATGACTATATCTGGCCTCTAATAATAACCGACAGCCAAAAAGTAAGAACTTTGACAATAGGTCTCGGTATGTTTGTTCAACAAGAGTCTGGTGCCGACTGGGGAGTTCTGATGGCTGCTACATTGTTCATAAGCTTGCCTATTGTGTTATTGTTTCTTGCACTCCAGAAGACCTTCCTGGAGAGCTTCCTTACGTCTGGTATGAAAGGATAGGTCTAAAACAGAAGTCTTTCAGAGAATCTCAAACTAAGCCCAAATCCAGAAGATTTGGGTTTTTTTCACTCGCCGTTAATTGCGACTCATCCAGTATATAATTGAATATCATTTTTGGGAGGTACCGACACATGTCAACAAAAAAGTACTCGATCGATGAGTTCATGAGAGTCTCAACAATAGGAGCTTTTTCAGTGAGCAAAGACTCGAGTCTTCTCTTTTATTCTTCCGACGATTCAGGAAATTATGATGTCTACAGCGTCTGTCTCGAAACTGGATTGAAGAAGCGAGAGACGGCTTTCAACGAGAATGCCCTGGTATGTCATGCGTTCGACAATGGCAGTTTCCTCTTCTTGATGGACGAAGGTGGAAACGAGCTTCATCATCTCTATATCAATCTGGAAGGAAAGACTGAAGATCTTACTCCCTTTGAAGGGAGTAAGTCGGGGTTCCTGATGAGCGTTTCGGACAGGCTTTACTTTTTCTCTAACAGACTTGACAAAAGCCGTTTCGATCTCTACTGTCTCGACGAATCAACCCTTGAAAGCAGCTTGATATTTGAAAACAAGGGCCTTTACGATCTCGGACAGGTCTCTGATAACGGAAGGTTCATATCTCTTTCAAAGCAGAACACAGCTAACGATTCCGATATGTATGTCTTCGATACTATCAGTAACGAGTACATTCATCTCACAGAGCATCAAGGAGAGTCTCATTTTGTTCCGGTTTTCTTCTCGAAGGATTCGAAAGAACTCTTCTACCTTTCCGACTGTGAAGGAGAGTTCATGGAGCTTTATGCAATAGATATCTTTACAAAGAAGGGCAGGAAGCTTCTTTCATTTGAATGGGATATAATTAGCGTTAAGAGATCTGAAGACGGAAGATATGCTTCCTTGGTATTGAATCGAGACGCCTTCGCAGAGCTAAGGGTTTTCAGTCTGTACAGCGGGAAGACTATCGGTAAAGAAATGGTATCCGGAGGTGTGATTTATCAGCATGCCTTTGCCACAGACTCGAAGAGCATCTTTCTTCTAGTAGATTCGGCAATCGCTCCCGCTGATGTCTTTAAGCTTTCTCTTGAAGATGGAACTTTAGAACCTTTGACAGATTCGATCAGTTCCGCGCCAGATAAAGACGATCTTGTGATGCCAGTTATAAGGCGTTTTCCTTCATATGATGGAATGGAGATACCCGGTATTCTCTATCTTCCTCATGAAGCATCTCCTGGTAATAGAGTTCCTGCCCTTATCTGGGTACACGGTGGTCCTGGCGGCCAATCTCTTCCGCGCTACAACCCCGAACTCCAATTCCTCGTTAACCATGGATTTGCCATATATGCCGTGAACAATAGAGGGAGTTCAGGTTATGGAAAGAGCTTCTTTAAAGCTGCCGATCATAAGCATGGCGAGGTGGACCTCGATGATTGCGTGGAGGCCGCCGTTTTTCTGAAGACGTTTGATGAGATTGATGGAGAAAGGATCGGCATTATTGGCGGAAGCTATGGAGGCTTCATGGTTCTTGCAGCGCTGGCCTTCAGACCCACGGTTTTCACAGTCGGAGTCGATATTTTCGGCGTTTCCAACTGGTTGAGGACTCTGAAAGAGATACCTTCTTGGTGGAGCGCAATTAGGGAGCTACTGTACAGAAAGATTGGAGACCCCTTCCAGGAAGAAGAGTACTTGACGAGTATATCTCCTCTCTTCCATGCAAGCAAAATCAAAAAGCCTCTGCTTGTGTTGCAAGGAGCAAACGATCCGAGGGTTCTGAAAGTCGAATCCGATGAAATAGTTCAGAGAACGCGCGAAAACGGTATTGATACAGAGTATGTTGTCTTTGAAGACGAAGGCCACGGCTTCACGCGAAAGGCAAACCGTATTACTGCCGCCAATGCAATACTCAGATTTCTCGAGACTCATCTCGCAAAGTAGAAGAGACTCTTTTAGAGGAGTTCAAGACAAGAAACATATAATACGTGTGACCTGTATATCTGGCAGGATTTTTTTGAGGATGGAGTCATGAAAAATGTGGTTCTGGTGGGAAAGGGGAAGAACAGCACTCAGGTCCTGGATTTCTTCTCGAGATGTCCCTACAAAGTCTCGTGCGTATCTTGTGGCGAATACCTTTGGTCGCTGTTCAAGCTTCCAGAAGACCATATGTGGTGGCTTGAGGAGATAACCAGAGAACCGTCTGTCACTATCGGATTAGAAGAGGCAGAGATTTTTCTATCTACACACTCAACTTATGCACTTTGACTTAACCAAAAGAAGGAAATAGAACAGGG
>LVBU01000183.1 GCA_001603185.1 Thermotogales bacterium Thermo_02
GTGTTCACATCTCTTCTTTACCGAAGCGCGGACTTTCAATTCGTTTCTCCTCCTTTGTCTATCCTTTTTCGATAAACAATTCTTCCTTTGGTCAGATCGTAGATAGACACTTCTACTACAACCCTATCGCCGGGGATCAACCTGATGAAGTTTTTGCGCATTTTTCCTGAGATGTGAGCAAGAACATTGTGTCCATTTTCCAGTTCAACCTTGAAGGTCGCATTCGGCATGGACTCAAGCACTATTCCATCCATCTTAATGATATCGCTCTTATCCGACATCAGTGATCCTCCTCACAGTCTTGAAAGAATTCTTGGACCGTCTTCCATTATGGCGATATCGTGTTCGAAGTGAGCTGCACGCGATCCATCTGCCGTAACGGCCGTCCATCCATCTTCCAAAAGCTCTACATTATACTGTCCGCTTGCGACCATGGGTTCTATGGCAAGCGTCATCCCGACTCTAAGCAACATACCGCTCCCCTGCCTTCCGAAGTTCGGAATATGAGGGTCTTCGTGGAGGCTACTTCCTATACCGTGACCTACATAGTCCCGGATTACCGAAAATCCTACGCCTTCCACGCAGGTCTGAACGGCGTGGCCGATATCTCCCAGTCTGTTTCCGGCAACTGCCGCCCTTATTCCTTCGTAAAGCGATTCCTCTGTTTTCTCAAGGAGCAGTCTATCTCTCTCGTTCAGAAACTCATCCACAACAAAAGTTTTTGCAGCGTCTCCATAGTAACCGTCCTTCAAAACACCGCAGTCAACGGAAACTATATCGCCAGCTGCAAAAATCTTATCTCTTGAGGGGAACCCGTGTATTATCTCGTCGTTCACAGAGACACAAAGAGTATACGGATATCCGCCGTACCCTTTGAACGCCGGTGTTCCTCCTCTATTGTGGATGAATTCCGTTGCAGCCATTTCCATATCATATGCCGACGCTCCTACAACGGCGTACTCAGAGAGTCTCATAAGAACTTCGGCAACGATTTTGGCAGCAACTTCAATTTTAACTATTTCCTCTGGAGATTTCAACCTTATCATATTAAAGCGTCTCCAGACGTTCCATGATCTCTCGAGTGACGTCATCGATATCACCCGAACCATTAATGTCCAGGAGTACTGTCTCATTGTCCGAGTAGTAATCGATGACCGGAGCCGTCTTTTCCATGTACACTCTGTACCTGTCTCTCACGGTCTCTGGCCTGTCGTCTTCTCTTTGGATCAACTCAGACCCGTCTTCATCACATTTGTTGTCTACTGAAGGCTTAAGCGTCAGGAGATTGTAGACCTTTCCGCATTCGAGGCACACTCGTCTGCTCGAAATTCTCTCCACGACCTCGTCCTCCGTAGCGTTGACCAGAAGAACTATGTCTATCTTTCTGCCAAGATCACAAAGCATATTTCCCAGCGCTTTCGCCTGTTGCACAGTCCTTGGAAAGCCGTCCAGTATGAAACCCTCTTTTGTGTCCTCTCTGCCTACTCTCTCTCTTACGAGATCGATCATCAGATCATCGGGAACAAGCAGCCCTTTTTCCATTATCTCTCTGACCTTCAGCCCAAGGTCAGTGCCAGCAGCCACGGCTTCTCTTAACATATCTCCTGTAGATATGTGCGGGATTTTTGAACTCTGGGCTATTCGCTTTGCCTGTGTTCCCTTACCTGCGCCTGGAGGGCCCATCAAAATAATGTTCATACTTACCTCCTTCCACGGAGCTTGCCTTTCTTGACAAATCCTTCGTAGTGCCTTACCATCAGATGTGTTTCCATCTGCTGGAGAATATCTATCGCAACACCGACTGCGATCAATGTAGAAGTACCACCGATAGCCAGTCCTCTTATACCGAAAACTCCACCCATTATCAGTGGCAAGAGAGCGATAACAACAAGGAATACGGCGCCCATAAATACGACTCTATTCAATACTCTCTGTATATACTGCTGCGTGGAAAAGCCTGGCCTGATACCCGGAATGTAACCTCCATAGTTCTTGATATTGTCCGACACTTCTCTGACATCGAACACAAGGGAGCTATAGAAGAACGTGAAGAAGAATACCATACTACCGTAAAGGAGTATATACAAAGGAGAAGTCTGAGAAAACAGTGTCTCCATTATATTCCTACCACCGCTCCCGGCAGGAAAGGCAGTAGCTATAAACTGCGGAAGCATCATAATCGCCGAACTGAAGATTATCGGAATAACTCCACCCTGATTAACCTTTATCGGAATGTGTGTTGAAACTCCGCCGTAAACCCTTCTACCCGTGACTCTTCGGGCATACTGCACCTCTATCCTTCGCTCACCCATCTGGACATAGATGACCGCCACAACGGTAAAGAGAGCTATACCAAGAAGCAAAGCCCACTGCAGTGGGGATAGAGCTACTACGACCTGTGTTATCGAGGCTGGATACCTTGCGACGATTCCACCAAATATCAGAACTGAAATCCCGTTCCCGATACCTTTCTCGGTTATTCTCTCACCCAACCACAGGAGGAACATTGTGCCTCCGATAAGAGTCGTGGTGGCGAGGATTACGAACAGGAATCTGCTTGGAAGAGCCATTATCATTCTGTTAGAAGAAAGGCCGAAAGATATAAGGAATCCTTGAAGACCCGCAAGTCCAATAGTAAGATATCTTGTATAGCGAGCGTATTTCTTCTTACCCTCTTCTCCTTCTTTGAGCATCTCTTTAAGACTCGGCACAACGGCCGTGAGAAGCTGCAGCATAATCTGCGCGTTTATATAAGGAGTGACACTCATCAAGAATATTGAAAACTGCTCCACAGCGCCCCCGGTGAAAACGTCGAAGAATCCTATGAAGCCACCCGCAGCGCCTTCGGAAAGACTACCGAAGTATGTGGCCCAGGCCTGGATGTTAATGCCCGGTATCGGTATGTAGACACCAAGCCTGAATATCGCTAATGCAAAGAAGGTGAAGAGAATCCTGTCTCTGAGCTCCGGTATCTTGAACGCGTTCTTCAGGGCATTCCACATTTTCAGACCACCTCTGCCTTTCCACCGGCCGACTCAATCTTCTCTTTGGCCGCAGCGCTGAAAGCGTTAGCCTTTATATTCAGTGATTTAGTTATCTCACCTCTAGCAAGAACCTTGACTCCGTCCTTAAGGTTTTTCAGAATCTTCTTCTGAAGAAGTATTTCCGGAGTTACTTCACTTCCGGCTTCAAATCTTTCCTCCAGAGTGGAGAGATTTACCGTAGCGTACTCAACGGCGTTTCTATTCTTGAATCCTTTTATGGGCGTTCTTCTGAAAAGAGGCGTCTGTCCGCCTTCAAATCTGGCGGCGACCTTTCCTGTGCCTCTTCCCTGACCTTTATGACCTCTGGTGGCGGTCTTACCCATACCTGAACCAGTACCGCGTCCTATCCTCTTGCTTCTCTTTCTGGACCCGGGCATTGGACTTAGATCGTCAACTTTGAAAGCCATCATCCTACCCCCTTCAGTCTGCCAACTCTTCGACAGCCAGGAGATGCCGGACAGCGTTGATCATACCCCTGATCTGGGGAGAATCCTGATGAATCATCTCGCTGTCCAGTTTTCCAAGCCCCAGGGCTTTGACTGTCTTCAATTGCCTTCTGTTATACCCGATGGGACTCTTGATTAGTCTGACTCTTAGACTCTTAGCCATTACTGACCATCCTCCTCATCGATTCCATGGATAACGGTCTTTAGAGATATATCTCTGAGCTTGGCAAACTCCTGGGGAGCCCTCAAGCTCATAAGACCATTCAACGCTGCCCTGGCCATGTTTAGAGTATTGCAGGAGCCTAGGGACTTAGTAAGAATATTCTTTACTCCAGCCAGTTCAACAACGGCCCGTACCGGAGAGTTTGCAATAATTCCAGTACCGGGACCGGCCGGTTTCAGCATAATCTTCGCAGAATCCTGTCTTCCGAGCGTCTCGTGTGGAATCGTTTCATTTCTTACCGAGACTTCGACGACATTCTTCTTTGCTTCGAGAACGGCCTTTCTGATAGCTATGGGGACTTCTCTTGCACTGCCTATTCCCATACCGACCTTTCCCTCTCGATTTCCAACGATCGCGACTACTCTAAATGAAAGGTTCTTACCACCTGCAACGACCTTCGTAACTCTTCTTATCTCGATTATTCTCTCTTCAAATTCGTTGTCTTCCACCTGCTTTTCGACAGGCGCGTTCCTGGAAGGTCTGGGGCCTCTTCTGCCATCACGGGAAGACCTTCCGTTCCGTTCGTTCTTTATCTCTTCAGACATTAACTCCTCCACCTCCTCAGAACTGGAGTCCGCCTTCGCGGGCCCCGTCGGCAAGAGACTTTACTCTTCCCTGGAATTTGAATCCACCACGGTCAAACACTACTCTGGTAATACCCTTTTCCTGGGCCTTACTGGCTAGAAGTTTTCCAACTTTATTAGCGGCTTCAACATTCCATGTCTTCTCAACGGAATCTCTGAGCTCTCTGTCAACGGTCGAGGCGGAAACCAGAGTGGTTCCCTTTGTATCATCGATAAGCTGGGCATAGATATGCTTCTCGCTTCTATAGACTGCAAGTCTGGGTCTCTCCATAGTACCCTGAAGCTTTGCCCTGACTCGCAGATGCCTCTTATGCCTACTTTCTTTCTTGTCTTTATGCTTGAACATTCCAGCAGCCTCCTTGATCAGACTTTCTTACCGACTTTGGTTCTTATCGCTTCACCCTTGTAGCGTATTCCCTTTCCAGAGTAGACAATCGGTATTCTCCAGCGCTTAATGTTGGCAGCTACCTGTCCGACAAGATACTTATCGAATCCCCTTACCACTATGGACTGAGGAGTCGGGACTTCAAAAGTGATTCCCTGAGGAGGGTCAATCTCTACTGGATGGGCGTAACCAAGGTTCATCACCAGTTTCTTGCCTTGGAGCTGGGCCCTGTATCCTACACCGACTATTTCCAGTTCCTTAACGTATCCCTGCGTGACACCGACGACCATGTTGTTTATGAGAGACCAGAAGGTTCCTGCGTACTTTGCGAGTCTTTTGTGATCACTCTTTCTAATGATTATGTCCTCATTAGTCTTCACCCAGATCTCTTTGGCATCTCCTTCGATCTTCACGAGGGGGATAAGTTCCTGTGCCAGCTCACCCTTCGGGCCCTTTATGGTAATTACATTCTCACTTATACTGTGAGTTACACCTGCAGGAAGCTTTATGGAATGCTTTAACAATCTTGACACTCAAAATCCCTCCCTATTACCAGACGTAACAGATGACTTCTCCGCCGACACCATTGTTTCGCGCCTGCTTATCCGTCATCACGCCACTGGAAGTACTTACGATGGCAATTCCCATGCCCGATTTAACTTTCGGGAGAGAATCCTTGTTGACATAGATTCTCCTGCCAGGTTTGGAGATTCTTACTATACCCGTTATTACATTGACCTTATTCCTGCGGTCGCCCTTGTATTTCAGGAAGACCTTGAGAATACCCTGCTTGCCATCTTCTATATACTTGTAATCATCAATGTAACCTTCCGTCTTCAAAATATCGAGAAGCTTCTTCTTCATGTTTGAAGCGGGCATATCAACGCTTTCTTTGAAGGCCGAGTTTGCGTTTCTTATTCTTGTGAGCATGTCGGCTATGGGATCACTCCACATTACATTTCCCTCCTCACCAGCTTGCCTTCTTGACACCGGGGAGTTTACCCTCGGAAGCCAGCTGTCTAAAGCAGACTCTGCACAGCCCAAACTCTCTGTAAACCGATCTGGGTCTACCACAAATACTGCATCTATTGTACTTTCTTACCTTGAACTTGGGTTCGAGTTTCCACTTCTCGATGATAGATTTCTTAGCCATTACTTACCTCCTTAAACCATGGCCCTTTTGAATGGAACTCCCAGAAGCGCCAGCAGTCTTCTGGCTTCTTCATCCGTTCTGGCCGTGGTAACCACTATGATGTCCATTCCCTGTACCCGTTTTACCTGATCAGGCACTATCTCGGGAAAGACGAGCTGTTCAGGAAGGCCCATGGCGTAATTTCCTCTTCCATCAAAGGAATCGGGGTCGACGCCCCTGAAGTCTCTGAGTTTTGGAAGAACGATGTTCAGAAGCTTGTACAGAAAATTGTACATTCTCGGTCCTCTCAGAGTGACTTTCAGTCCAACGGGCATCCCATCACGAAGCTTGAAGTTCGCAATGCTTCTCTTTGCCCTTGTTATGACAGGCTTTTGACCTGCAATACTCGTCAATTCCTTTCCATGGATCTCCAGAAGATCGGCGTTCCTTGAGCCTTCTCCGATCCCCATATTCACGACTATCTTAGATACTCTTGGAACCTCGAGTTTGTTGGAATAACCAAACTCCTTTATCATAGCGGGAACTACTTCGTTTTCTATCTTGTCCTTCAAAGGGATGTATTCGTATATCATCTACTATTCCTCCCCATCATACCTTATCGATTATCTCGCCACATTTTTTGCAGGCGCGGACCTTCGAACCGTCTTCCAGCATCTTGTGGGCGATTCTCGTAGGCTTATCACAATTGGGGCAGACAACCAGTACCTTTGAAACGTAGATCGGGGACTCTCTTTCTATAATTCCGCCTTCTCGGTATTGATTGGTCGGTCTCTGGTGCTTTTTGGTAAAGTTTACGCCCTCAACGATTACCTTCTTTTCAGACGGATACGTCTTCAGGACCTTACCCTTCTTGCCCCGATCCTTGCCGGATATGACCATAACCACATCGTCTTTTTTCACTCTACTCATTTAGATCACTCCTCACCAGACTTCCTGGGCCAGAGAGGCGATCTTAGAGAACCCTTTGTCTCTAATCTCTCTGGCGACAGGCCCGAAGACACGCGTCCCTCTGGGCTGGTTTTGCTTATCGATAATAACCGCAGCGTTATCATCAAAACGGATATAAGTACCGTCCGGTCTTCGAACTTCCTTTGCAGTCCTTACAAGAACGGCTCTAACTATGTCACCCTTCTTGAAATCCGTATGTGGTGCTGCTTCTCTTACTGCGGCTACAACAATATCGCCAATACTGCCCGATCTCTTTCTGTAGCCTCCGGTTACCTGAATTACCTTTATAACTCTGGCGCCGGAGTTGTCGGCCACCTTGAGATAGGATTCCAACTGAACCATTATCTGTCACCTCCAAGATCGTCTTCAACGAGCTCGGGAGTCTCGGCTATCTCTTCCGCATAAACATCCTTCTTGAGAACCCTCAAAAGCCTGAATTTCTTCAATTTGCTGATTGGCCTGCACTCTTCGATCTCTACTGTATCTCCAATTCCAGCCTGCGCATCCGGGTCATCTGCGTGATACTTTTTCGTCGTCTTGATAGTCTTTCCATAAAAAGGATGAATATGTGTCCTGGTGACGCTTACCACTATTGTTTTTTCCATTTTATCGCTTACTACAGTTCCTACAAGTGTCTTCCTTGGCATTGCGGACCTACCTCCTTATCCCCAGCTCACGACCGCGGAGGATAGTCAGTATCCTTGCGATATCGCGCTTTACCATAGTTATCTGGGAATGGTTCTTCAACCTGTTCATTTCCAGCTGGAACCTTAGGTCCATCAGCTTTCTCTTCGAGTCTTCGAGCATCTGAGTGAGTTCCTCGTCTGTGAATTTCTGAAGTTCAACCGGCTTCATCAGAGCTCACCTCCTATTTGATACCTGGGTACGATCTTTGTTCTTATAGGTAGCTTCGAGGCAGCCTTCTCAAGTGCTTCTTTTGCAAGCTGATCGGAAACGCCTCCGATTTCGAATATGATCTTACCCGGTTTCACAACGGCTACCCAACCCTCAACGTCTCCCTTACCTTTACCCATTCTCACACCGATTCCCTTCGATGTAAACGGCTTGTCCGGGAAGACACGAATCCAGAGATTTCCATTTCTCTTCAGAGTTCTGGTTATCGCGATTCGACACGCTTCTATCTGCTGAGCTGTTATCCAGTGAGGTTCAAGAGCCTTGATTCCCCATTCGC
>LVBU01000184.1 GCA_001603185.1 Thermotogales bacterium Thermo_02
GCTTACGGCTTCAATAAATAGGGACTATTTTTTTCTTCAGGCCTTTTAGATATTCCAAAGACGTTTCTGTTATCAAAGCGTATGTTAGAATTGTTCTGAGGTCAGAACTGGTTCTGATATCAGAACTGGAGGTGGTAATAGTATGTTATTAAACCCAAAACCAAAGAGCAAAGGAGCCGATCTCTTCTCAAGAGGCGAAGAACTCAAAGAACTCCTGTCATCGCTGAGAGACAATCCGATCACAGTGATTACAGGTATAAGGAGAGTCGGGAAATCTTCTCTAATGAGGGTTGCCATTACAGAAACGGAGCAGGACTCAATAATGATCGACGTCAGAAGGACATATTCGGATTCTTCCGGTTCAATTGGCAGGGCGGATCTTTCGTACGCTATACAGGGAGAGCTCGAGAAGAAACTCAGAAAAGAGAGAATTAAGGCTCTGTTGAGCAAAGTCAAGGGAGTTTCTTTCTTGGGAAACTCTGTAACCTTCGATTGGAATGATGTTACTCTAAGTTCTATTCTCGAGAAGCTTAACGATCATCCAAAACCATTTATTATCGCCTTCGACGAAGCTCAGTATTTCAGATATTACGGAAACAGAGGTGGAAAGAGTATACAGAACCTGATTGCTTGGTCTTACGATAATCTCGCAAATATAAGGTTTCTGCTCACAGGTTCGGAAGTCGGTCTACTTCATGATTTCATTGGAACGGATGATTATGAAAGTCCGCTGCACGGGAGATATATATACGAGATAGTTCTAAAGCCTTTCTCTAAAGATACTTCTATAGAGTTCCTGAAAGCGGCTTTTGCTGAGAGTGAAATACAGGTCCCGCTTGAAGAGGTTGTTGAAGCTCAGAACTGTCTTGATGGGATAGCGGGACATCTTGTGCAGTACGGTCTCAATCGACTCAAAAGAAGTCACGATGAAGCTCTTTCAGAAACCTTCCGAACAGCCAGGACGCTTTTTGTCAATGAGCTCAAAGAGCTTGAGAAGCGAAGTCCAAGATACAGAAAGGCACTAGAGTTCATTGCATCTGGAGCCACGAACTTCACGGCGATACTCCGCTCCTTTCAAGCCAGCGGTGATTACGCTTCTAAATCTAGAGTTGCAGATGCTCTGCGAATACTGGAGAGATCCAGCTGGATAAATAAAGAGCACGGGAAGTATTCGATCATTGACTGCGTGCTTGCAGAGTTAATAAGAAACGGCGACTTCTAAGCAAAAACTAGGGACACAAAATTAGGGAAGAAATATGAACCTGAGTTCAAATTGAGACTAGCAAAAGAGTATTTAGAGACAGACAAGACACTAGAAGAGGTAGCACAAGAGAATGGGATAAGTTCCAAGACTCCATTTTTTCAAGCAAGACCTGAGGCGAGAGGTAAGAGGTGAGAGGTCTGAAGAGCGTAGAGAGACGTTCACCGTCCGAGAAGAGCATCAAAAGCTGCAAATCCGTCCTTCGTCCCTCGTCCCGGAGCATGGACCCGTCCTTCGAAAGAGCTGGAGAGCAGTTCCGGAGCTAGGAGCTTTGTTCCTCGTTCCGACGCTTCGCGTCCAGGGCAGGCTCTCCCTTCACGTCATCCTGGCAATCTCTTAGCCAGGATCCCGACCTTTCCTACTCAGAAAGAGCGGAGGAACGGAGATCCCGTATAGGAGCACTACGGGATGACAGTGAGAAGAACGTCAGGAGCCCGTCAGTCCACATTTTCACGAGAAGGAGATCTTGGTTTTCTTACCTCTATCCTCTTAACACTCACCTCTGATCCACCTCGTGAGCGAAGCGAACTCTCGATCTTTCTCATAACTCTCCACTCTCCACGGCTCTCAAGAGAACTCTCGACAATGCTCTTTCTCCGCTCTTGCCGCGCGCGTTACCGACAACCTGCAACGCACAACCCACAACGGTTCTTGCAGTCCGCGAAGCGGAAATGGCTCGCGTAAACAGACTGGCAGTGTTTTTCTGCATCCCTCAATTGTGTGTTTCGATTTTACTTCCGATGCGCCGATTCTGTTGTGAGCGGATTCAATCATGATATATTGATTAGTAGGAGTGCTTTCCCCGGATAGTGGAAAGTGCTGTAGATTATGTTTCACGGGCCGTGATTTTGAAAACCTATATGATTCTTTGAAAGAGAGGGGGAGGGCATGAGTACAGTTTTCTTCACAAACATGGACACAACTCCGCAGATGGGGCTTCTGAATAAGCTTGATACTCTCATGAAGAAGGCCAGACTGGAAGAGGTGGTTGAAGAGAATAGACTGATTGCAGTCAAGCTCCACTTTGGTGAGTATGGAAATCTTGCATATATCCGTCCGAATTTCTTGAAGGTTATTGCGGATCGGATCAAGGAGCTGGGGGGAGTCCCATTCTTGACAGATGCAAATACTCTTTATAAGGGTAGCAGATCCAATGCTGTAGACCATCTGAAGACCGCCTCTTTGAACGGTTTCACGATGGAGTCTGTAGGTGTTCCAGTCGTTATCGCAGATGGGTTGAGAGGTTCAGACGAAATTGAAGTGGAGATCGCTGGCGAGTACGTAAAGAAGGCGAAAATCGGATCGGCGATTGCCCTGGCAAACTCTCTGGTAGTAGTAAGTCATTTCAAAGGACATGAACAGACGGGATTCGGGGGAGCCCTCAAGAACATTGGAATGGGGGCAGCTTCAAGAGCGGGAAAGATGGAACAGCATTCCGAATCGAAGCCAGTCGTCATGAAAGCAAGATGTGTAGCCTGCAGAATGTGCGAAAGAAACTGCCCGACCGGAGCGGTAACCGTTGAAAAAGTCGCAAGAATAGACTATGAACTCTGTATAGGCTGCGGCCAATGTATTGCTATGTGCAACTATGGAGCAATGAACGCAGGCACTGAAGGAACTCCCGAATCGCTGAGTAAGAAGATCGCTGAATACGCGCTCGCTGCCACTAAGGGCAAGAAAGCGCTCTACATTTCTTTTATTAACAATGTCTCGCCGGATTGCGATTGCTGGCATATAAACAGACCCCCAGTGGTTGAGGATATCGGCATAGTCGCCAGTAGAGATCCCGTCGCACTGGACAAGGCCTGTATAGATCTAGTGATCGAGAGACTGGGATACGACCCGTTCGAAAGAGCCCATCCCGGTATCACATGGCGCTATCAGCTTGAACACGCCGAGAAGATCGGTCTTGGCAAGACGGTATACAAACTCGAGAAAGTCGCTTGCTTCGGGAAGTGATTGCTCAGTATTAGCAAAAAATGGGCGAAAAATGGGGACAGACTCCATTTTTTTGGCAGGAAGAACATCCCGGCCGCCAGTAAAGGCTTCGCCTTCGCCAGTCTGCTTACGCAGGCCAGTATCGCTTCGCGATGCCAGTTCCGCTCCGCGGGTGAAGAGCGCTTGGAAGAGCGAGAAGAGCAAAAAGATGTTCACCGTTCGCCGTCCACCCCCTCCGAGAAGAGCCCTGAAACGACGCTAATCCGCTTTTGATCTAAATCCCCTCTCGAGAGGGGTGGCGGCATGCTCCTGCCGACGGGGTGTGTGCTCTTGAGAGCGGGAAGAACCGTGTTTGGTGATTAGTGAATAGTGATTGGTGGATGGGGAAGAACGGATCTGGGGTTTGGGGTCTAGAGTCTGGTAAGAACGAGATCCCGTATAGAACCATTACGGGATGACGGTGCGGGGGACGTTGCGGGATGACAGTCCATTCCCGTCATGCCGGACCTGATCCGGCATCTCTGTCTTTGGGCAGAAAGAGCAAGAACAGAGATCCCGTTTAGGATCCCTGAATAAGAACCCTGAATGAGATCATTTCAGGGCAGGCTCCTCAGGGCAGGCTTCACGGGATGACAGTGAGAAGAACGTCAGGAGCCGTCCTTGAAAAAGGCGAAGAGCGTTCCAGAGCCAGGAGATCTGTTCCTCGTTCCGATGCGCACGTCCAGGGCAGGCTCTCCCTTCACGTCATCCTGGCAATCTCTTAGCCAGGATCCCGACCTTTCCTACTCAGAAAGAGCGGAGGAGCGAGATCCCGTATAAGAGCACTACGGGATGACACCAAAAATAGGGACTCCATTTATTCAGGAGACGTCCTCCGTTCGCCGTCCGCCGTCCTCCGAGAAAAGCGTTAAGAGCGGAAGATCCGTCCTTCGTCGTCCAAGATCATGTACCCGTCCTTCGAGAGCGGGAGAGCGTTCCAGAGCCAGGAGATCGGTTCCTCGTTCCGACGCTCCGCGTCCAGGTTCTTGGCAAAGACTAGAGGCGAGAAGGGGAGAGGTCAGAGGTTTTTTAAGAGCGAAGAGATCTTGATCTTCATGCCTCTAACCACACACCCCTAACCTCTGATCCACCCGGCGACTGGCGGTTCCAAGGAACGAGATTCCGTATAGGATCACTACGGAATGACAGAGTCGGAACCCGGGATGAAATTGTAAAACCATTACGGGATGACCATCTATTTCCGCTGTGACTCTCTTAATACGTTGCTTATCGTTTCTTTCTTCTGACCATCTTTTTTATTTCGTATATCCAAAGGATCGCGCTACCGAGCGCCAGCGAAAGCAGGAGATCCCATATTCCAAGAGCCTGTGTGGAGAATAGTTTCTGCATAAGAGGCACGTAGATTACTATCAGCTGAAGTCCAAAACTTCCTATAACTGCATACATGAGAGAGGGGTTCTCCCTAAATGGGTTGTTGAAGATCGATTTAGTTCTCGATCTTACCGATAAGGCAAAGAACAGCTGCGAGAAGACGAGCGTAGAGAAAAGCATAGTTCTCCAGGGCCCGTTGACGTCGTTCAGCCAGTATATTAGCCCAATCCCGAGCGAAAAAGACGCGAGTAGAAGGCCAATGAGTATTACATTCCATCCTCCATTTGCAAGAACATGTTGCTTTGTGGGGTTAGGAGGCCGCTTCATTATGTCTCTCTCAGGCGGTTCGACAGCAAGTGCAAGTGCCGGGACTCCGTCGGTAACCAGATTCAACCAGAGTATCTGAAGCGGAGCCAACGGTAGTGATATGCCCATGAATGGACCGAGGAGCATTATCCATATCTCACCGAAGTTCGACGCCAGAATGTATCGTATGAATTTCTGTATGTTGTCGAAGATAGTCCTACCCTCTCGTACTGCGGATACAATGGTTGCGAAGTTATCATCAGTGAGGACCATATCTGCGACTTCTTTTGTGACATCTGTTCCGGTTATGCCCATCGCGATACCTATATCAGCCTGTTTGAGAGCCGGAGCGTCGTTCACTCCGTCTCCGGTCATTGCTACAGTTTGTCCGTGTCTCTGAAGCGATCTGATTATTTTGAGTTTGTGTTCGGGTGCTACTCTCGCATAGACAGACGTTGTCGAGGTTATTCTGTCTATTTCGTCGTCTGAAAGGGTTTCAATTTTACTCCCGACTACTACGTTTGACTTGTCTTCGATCATCGTCAGGCTTTGCGCAATGTAACCGGCCGTTAGTGGATGATCGCCAGTTATCATGATTGTTCTAATCCCGGCTTCACGGGCAGTAATTATGGATTCTTTGACACCTTCCCTTGCGGGGTCCATCATTCCGAACATTCCTGCGAAGATTAGATTCCTTTCTTCTATCTTCTTTTCATCGACTTCCGACTGATTGACTGGCCTGAAGGCAACTCCCAAGACCCTCATGCCGTTGGCCGCAAGGTTGTTGTTCGTTTCTATAATCGACTTCTTCCATTCATCGTTCATTTGGTGGATATCGTCGCCCTCCAGCACTCTGTCACATACCCCAGTAAGCGAATCGACCGCTCCTTTGGTGAAGGCTACGAATTTCTCGACACCTTGTTCTAGCAAGTGTTCTGGAACATCGGCCGGGACTGCTCCCTTCGGTGTCGATACTATCTCGTGAATTGTCGTCATTCTCTTTCTCTGGGAATCGAAAGGCAATTCTAGAATTCTGGGCATCGCTTCTTCAAGGTCTGCCTTTTCGATTCCAACTCTGTAAGCGGCATATACGAGCGCACCTTCTGTTGGATCACCTATAATGTCTGCCTGCTGTTTTTTGTGCACGGGAGGTCTTATCTCTGCGTCGTTGCAGAGGGCAGCGGCCGTGAGCATTACCTCGAATGCTTTGTTGTCGTCTTCGGGAAGGGCTTCGGGATCAGGACTGTCTTCCTTCCCAAAGTCCATCGTTCTGCCCGCCATCTCTACAACGGTGACTTTCATCTTGTTCTCCGTTATTGTTCCCGTCTTGTCCGAACAGATGGTGGTAACCGAGCCAAGTGTCTCTACGGCCATTAGCTTACGAACCAAAGCGTTTTTCTTCAGCATTCTCTGAGCACCCAGTGCGAGAGCAATCGTAACAACAGTCGGAAGGCCCTCCGGTACGGCTGCAACTGCAAATGAAACGGCAGTAAGGAACATTAGCTCGAGATCCTCGCCTCTCAGCAGCCCCATCACGAAGATTACTGCTACTATACCCAACGCGATCGCTGCAAGGATCTTGCCGAGTTGATCTATGTTCTTTTGCAATGGAGTCTGTGTTTCAGAGCTACTCTGAATCATCGCTGCAATCTTGCCCAACTCAGTATCCATCGCCGTGGCCGTGACTATACCGGCTCCTCTGCCGTAGGTTACGACAGTACCTGAATAGGCCATGTTTTTTCTGTCGCCCAGCGAAGGATTTTCTTCAGCTATGGGTTCCGTGGTCTTTTCTACTGCCTCAGACTCACCAGTGAGAGCCGATTCTTGAATTTTCAGGTTGGTTGCCTCAATTAGGCGCATGTCTGCAGGAACAACATTTCCAGCTTCGAGAAGTACAATGTCACCCGGCACAACCTCTGTAGAATTGACCCCGATGATCTCTCCATCGCGTTTGACTCTTACCTTTGGAACTGACATCTTCTTTAGAGCAGCCATTGCCTTCTCAGCCCTGTACTCTTGAGAGAAGCCAAGGATGGTATTCAGGATCACTATGGCAAGAATTACTATTGTATCTCTTATCTCGCCAATGAAGGCCGTAATCACTGAGGCGGCGATCAGTATGATTATCATGACGGATTTCAGCTGAGCAAGGAGTATCTTCCAAACGCTGCGTCTATTCTTCTCAGTGAGCTCGTTTAGTCCGTATTGCGCGAGTCTCTCTTTCGCCTTTGCTCTGGAAAGTCCGTTCTTTGAATTTGATCCGAGTTGCTCGATTACTTCTTCTTTTTTTTGCTGGTGAATTCTAGACATATTGGACCTCCATTTACGAAACCGGTTGAAGAGTTAGTGTTTTTATATTGTATATCCGAGAGATAGGTTTCCTGCAAGCTCTGGAAAGATAATGCCGGATCTTTTCGAAACACGCTCTTCTTTCCTCTTCGGTTCTTGTATGTTCGCAGATACAGATTGCAGAACATGATTCAATAAAGGTTTTGCAAGACCGTATGTTTTCTCGAAGCCTTTGATTCCGTCAGATAAGGGTTTCTCCGAGTCTCTTCTCTGACTTTCTCTTAACAGACGCTAACTCTGAGATTCTAATCATGTCTTGATTCTAGCATGCAGTAATATTTCTTCGAAACTAGCCGATCAATTGAGATAAGTAGACCCCGAGCGGTGGTTGGCGATTGGTGGTTAGTGAATGGTGATTGGTGGATGGCGAAGACCAGAGGTGAGAAGTCAGAAGAGCGAGAAGAGAATCGAGATGAAGAGAGAGGGCGAGACGACGAGCCGGGTCTGGGGTTTGGAGTATAGGGTCTGGTAAGAGCGGAAGAGCGAAAAAACGAGATAAGGAGAGAGGGCGAGACGAGAACGGGTCTGGGGTCTGGGGTTTGGGGTCTGGTAAGAGCGGAAGAGCGAAAACACGAGACACGAAAATCGGGGACAGACGTCAGGAACCCGTCAGT
>LVBU01000185.1 GCA_001603185.1 Thermotogales bacterium Thermo_02
AATAATTCTAGTTTGTCTTTGTTAATGATACTTTGTGTTTAAAAAGAGAAGTCGTATAGTGTGAATTGCTTAAGCCTTAAGATCGCCCGAGGATTTAACACAAGAATTCTTCTTGTGAATCAATATGAGTAAATTGATACGAGGTTTCCGGACGAATCAAACAATCTGCCTTCACCATTTCTGTTACGCCATATGTAACTCTTTTTCCAGACGTTCACACTGGCATCTGGACCAGAGTGAACATGGACTGCCATACCCGGTTCAAGAATCAGGTCTTCAAAAGTGTACTTCTGGCCGTTGGTAACTGCAAGAATCTGCCAGCCATTTAGATTCACAGCCTTATCTCCAATGTTATAGACCATAACGTACTCATCTCGAGAGTCCGCCAGAATATAAGCTATTTGCACTGGACCGTCGAAGTAGATCGCTTCTTCTTCCTCCTCTTCAGGCAGACTCCAGAGGCCTAGAGATAGTTCTCTGGGAATATCCTGAGCAACGGCAAAGAGCTCCATCAGGTAATCTTCAAAGGGAAATGCGAGATAAGCTCTGCCGTATCCATTAAGCACGCCAAGAAGATTGTACATGACGTATTCCCTGAAGCCGTAGAAATCGACCTCAATCCAGATATAAGCGAGAGTTCTTCCATACCTGTCAAGAGGATTCCAATCGTAACTGATAATGATGTCCTTCCCCTCAAGAATGTTCTTGGCTAGATTGGAAGCCTCAATCCCGAAGTTCTCGATCTCCTTTGTTGGATGAACCGTTTCAGGTGTATCTATTCCTATAAGCCTTACAGTAGTCTCCACACCACCTATAGACGCTACAATAGTGTCGCCATCGACCACCCGGATAATTTTTGCAATGTCATAGCTTTCAACTCTATCCCATAGATTGAAGAACTCGATAGCATAAGCAAGATCTTTTGCTCCGGCCGTCGTTTCGACCGATACTGGCACAAGAGTTAGAGAAATCCCCAAACTTCCCATTAACAGAACCACGAAAAACACTGATAGATATTTCTTCATATCTTACCTCCAAAGTATTGTTCGTTAACTTTTTTCAGTCTTTCTCTAGCCTCGGGAACTGACCTCAAAAACCTATTCAGTGTTACGCATGGGTATTCGGGACACTGTCCGCAGTTATCTATACCTTTCCCCAATGAACAGCTCCTGAAAGGACAATCGATACAGAGCTTGAACAGGATCTTGCTTCTGCATCCAAGACAGTTCATATCGCTCTTTTGGACAATGAAACCGAACTCTTTGCTCCATTTTTCTGCCGTCTCTACCTTCAGAATGTCGTTCTCATCTATCGTTGCTCTACAGACGGGACAACTTGTACAGTCTATTCCACAAAAGGCAAGCACTGGATTTCTCCCTTAAGTACACGTCACTAAAAACGTGGTAGATTTGATTGTTCAACTAAAAGCATATCATGATGTTGCCCTTTGATCGAAGAACTGGAGGTTATATAGTGAATCAACGTATTACGGAAGAGAAATACAGGGTCAGGTATTACGAACTAACAAGAGACTGGAAAGCATCGATTTCATCAGTAATAGACTACTTCAACGATGTAGTAACGCTCCAGAGTGTAGAAGTTGGAGACGGAGTAGAAGCTATGAGATTCAGCGGATTTGCCTGGCTTCTTCTTCGTTGGGAAGTAGATATTTACAGACTGCCTGATTTTATGGAAAACCTGGTCGTGAGGACTATCCCATACTCAATGAACAAGTTCTACGCTTACAGAACCTTTGAAGCGGTTGATGAGTCTGGGAAACTTCTGGTACACGCGAGATCGCAATGGATATTGGCCGACATTCATAAGAGAAGGCCTGTAAGAATCGGTAGCAGGCATTACGACGTCTATGGACTTTCCAGAGATTCCAATAATGAATTGTCATTTGAGAACTTGATTGAACCAGAGCGCGTTGACATCAGAGCAGACCTCACAGTAAGAAGATCCGATCTAGATACGAATGGACATACGAACAACGTATCATACATACGCTGGATAATGCAGACAATACCGAATTCTTACGATGAATCTACACTTGCAAAGTTCTGTATCAATTATAAACACGAATCCATGGAAGGTGATCTAATCAACATAGATAGTTATTTTGAAAGCTCCAGCGCCTCAAATAATGGTTATCATAGGGTTTCTTCTTCTGGAAAAACGCTTGTAATTGCGAAGACGACGTGGAGGTGAAAAGACGGCCTATGCCGCCTTTTCTACACTAAAGTGTCTGGATCAACGTAGTCATCAAGCCAGTAGGCTTCGGGGTTTCTATCAAAAGCCATGAAGAGGTCATATCTTCTGAGATCTGCAGCTCTGTGGTACTTCATGTAAATTTTGTTCTCATCGATACCGACGTACTCGATTTTTCCGGTAGCGTGGGACATGACGAATCTCGCCCGCTTTGCGAGTCCAGAGACTTGATCAATGGCTTTCTTAAAGATCATATAGCCCTCTTCAGCCGGAACTGCATAGGTGTAATTCCCCTTAGTTGGCCTGCACTGGAAGACATAGTAAGGAGGCACTCCAATAAACGATAGCTTTTTGAAGAGTTCAATCATGGTTTCAACGTTATCGTTCACGCCTCTAATCATAGGAGTCTGATTACAAACGACTGCACCGGCGTCTCTCAGGATTCTTAATCCTTCGACAGCAACGTCGGTTAACTCAGAGGGATGATTAAAATGAGCCATGATATATATCCTCTTTTCGGGAGTACTATGTTTGCTTATCATCTCCGGAAGCTCTGGATCATTGATAATCCTGTAAGGATTAAAGGCCACCATCTTGCTCCCAAATCTTATTATGCCGACATGCTCGATTTCTCTCAGCCGCTTTACTATGTCTCCAAGTTTATCGGTAGAGAGAATTAAAGAGTCTCCACCTGTGAGAAGGACGTTGGTTATTTCTTTGTGCTTCCTGATATACTCAATTCCTGGAGTTACATCATTTGCAACCTCTTTGTTATCAGTAGAGAAGAGCCTCTTTCTAAAGCAGAACCGGCAGAAACTCCCACAGACCTTTGATACCAGAAGCAAAGCGGTATCATCGTATTTGTGTTCCATTCCCGGGACAACACTGTATTTGTGTTCTTGAGAAGCATCCATCTCTCCCCACTCATCAAGCTCATCGAGATCAGGCATTATGATTCTTTTTACGGGATCGTTGGGATCCTTCCAGTTTATTAGACCCAGATAGTAATCGTTGGCCCTGAAGGGAAATCTCTCAATAACCTCTTCCATTTCCTTGATTTCTCTCTCGCTCAGTCCTTCAATTTGATCGACTCTTGTCATATACTTTGGTTTGTACAAATTAAAACCTCCTTTGCTCTTTTCTTGTACTGCCAACAGACTTCTGATCACCTGATGTGTATCTCTGGAAGCATTGCAGTGGGATAAATTTGGTATCATCACTAATATTATACCTTATAATTGCCCTATAGACCTTACCTCTCACCAGTATAGGAAGAAAAAAATAAAGGCCCCTTCATAATGAAGAAGGGGCCATAGATACAGGCGTCTATTTTACTTCCAAGTAGATATACCCTACAATTCCTTCTTGCGAGACAATCGGTCTGCTTGATGGAGCTTCGAGATTACTCAAATCAGAAATCCCGATAAGTTCACGAATCTCGCCAGAAACCTTCCAGAATTCTATGGTGTCGAAGTTTAAAACCCATCTTACGTTAACTACTACGAGATTTCCAGTTGAAGTTATTTCGTTGTTTCCGGCAACAATAGACAACGTTCCTGATTCAAATGTTGGGATAGCATAGATCAACGATATTATGCTTTTAACGTCCTCTACAATCAATTTGAATGTGGCAATTATCTCTCCGCCCCTGCCATCACTTACCAGTATAGAGACTTCCTTC
>LVBU01000186.1 GCA_001603185.1 Thermotogales bacterium Thermo_02
AGTGAGATATGTATATACACAAATTCGAAATTCACTATAGAGACTCTGGAAGGTGAAGGACAATGACCCGTGAAGAATTGGATCTCCTCACACCTCGCAAGATTGTAGAGGAGCTTGATAAGTATATAGTAGGACAGGACAGGGCCAAGAGAGCCGTCGCAGTCGCCATGAGAAACAGAATACGCCGTCAGAGACTTGCCGAAGAGATGAGAAAAGATGTCATTCCAAAGAACATCCTGATGATGGGACCCACGGGTGTAGGTAAGACCGAAATCGCCAGGAGATTGGCCGAGTTGACTGGTTCTCCGTTCGTCAAGGTCGAAGCCACACGTTTTACCGAAGTTGGTTATGTCGGGAAGAATGTCGAGTCGATCATCCGGGAGATAGTGGATGTAGCTGTGAATATGGTGAAGAAAGAGAAAATGGGAGAAGTGGAGGGAAAAGCTTCATTCCAGGTCGAAGAGAGGATAATCGAATCACTTGTACCCGGGCCTCAACCAAGGGGAAATGGTCCGAAGAACATCTTCGAACTCTTTCAGGGTGGACAGCAGCCAAAGCCAAGTCAGGAAGAAGTGGAGAGAATCAAGAATCGTAGGGAAGAGTACAGAGACAGACTGCGTAGTGGCGATCTTGAGGACCTGGATATTGATCTGGAGCTTGAGGACAACAGCCAGCCAATGATTATGATACCAGGTATGGAAGATATGGGAATAGACATGTCCGGAGTCCTCGGAGGAATGGTACCAAAAAAACTCAAGAAGAAGAGACTGAGAGTTGGTGAAGCCCGGAAAGTGCTTCTCCCGATCGAGTCGGAAAAGTTGCTTGATATGGACAAAGTCATCTTCGAAGCGATTGAAAGGGTTCAGAATCGAGGTATAGTCTTCATAGATGAGATAGACAAGATTTCTTTCAGAAGTGGGAGCCATGGTCCGGATGTTTCTCGAGAGGGAGTACAGAGGGATCTCTTGCCGATAATCGAAGGCACTACGGTTAACACTAAATATGGACAGGTAAAGACTGATTACATACTCTTCATAGCCGCAGGGGCCTTCCACATGGCCAAACCGTCAGATCTTATCCCGGAGTTTCAGGGAAGGTTTCCAATAAGAGTTGAGCTCGACGCACTTAACGAAGAGGATTTCTTCAGGATACTCACGGAGCCGAAAAATGCGATAACTAAGCAGTACATGGCCTTGCTGGAAACCGAAGGAGTGAGTATTGTATTCGTCGAAGATGGCCTGAAAGAACTGGCGAGTGTCTCCTATAGATTGAATGAGAGGATAGAGAATATCGGAGCTCGCAGATTATACACTGTCGTAGAAAAGGTTCTTGAAGAAGTGTCCTTCAATGCCCCTGAACTCGCAGAGGATCTCGTAGTGGACAGAGATTACGTTAACAAGAAGATAGCAGATATTGCGGCAGATGATGATCTAAGCGCATTTATATTGTGATGGACAGAATCGAGTACGCAGCGATCGCGCTTTCGGGTGACCTATCGGTCGAAGATATGACGAGGCTTATAGAGACCGATTCGGGAATCTCTGAGCTTATGTATTCTGATGCTCTGCTGGATGTCTCAAGACTCAAGAAAATACGGATGAGTTTTGACAGCGTTTGCAGAATTCTATCATCGGGCTGGAAGTTCATAAACTATGCAGAGGAGAGCTATCCGGCGGCGCTCAGAAATATCAGTGGTCCCCCACCGGTTGTATTCTATGAAGGTAATCCCGAATATCTTATAGAAGGCGAGTTCTTGGCAATCGTCGGATCCAGAAAAGCCGACCGCTACGGAACAACCGCCGCCAGGGACTTCTCCATGACTCTTGCACAGGGAGGCTTGACTATCGTCAGCGGTCTAGCAGCCGGTATAGATTCGGCCGCACACCAGGGAGCACTCGAGGTAAAAGGACGGACGATCGGCGTACTGGGTACGGGAATCGATGTTGATTATCCGGCAAGTAATAGAGACCTGATACGCAGAGTTAAGGAGAACTGTTGTGTTGTGTCAGAGTTCTTACCAGGAACACGTCCTATGAAACACAACTTTCCTAGAAGAAACAGGATAATCGCGGGTCTCAGCAGAGCCGTTTTTGTGGTTCAGGCGAACCTGCGAAGCGGTTCGCTAATAACTGCGCGGTTGGCCCTCGAAAATGGAAGAGATGTCTTTGCGCTTCCCGGGGATATTAACCGTGAAAACTCGAAGGGAACTAACTGGTTGCTGAAGAACGGCGGAAAAGTGATTACTGAGTGTGAAGATATATTTGAGGAGTATCCCGTGACTCTTAGAAAAACTGAAGAGTTGCTTGAAGACTCTCCTGTCCTGCATGCTCTGGAAGTTGGTCCCCTTAGCTTTGGCGAAATGCTCATTGCAACAGGCATGGCGAGCAATGAACTGCTAGTCGAACTGACAAGGCTACAGCTTTCGGGACATATCTTTGATGACAGTGGCGTCTGGAGCAGGAGCAGCTTAACGAAATGAGTGCTATCTCTGATGTATAATCTAAGTGAGTACAACATCAAAGTATTTGTAGGAGGGATACTGAATGCCGTATGTTAACACGAAGACTATTCTTGAAAAAGCAAACAGGGGCTATTATGCAGTTCCGGCCTTAAATATCAACAATCTGGAGTTCCTTCAGGCGATAATTGATGCCGGTGTGGAGGAGAAGTCGCCACTTATAATCGAAACGTCTGAAGGAGCAATGAAATACGCAGGTAATGGGGATTACAACCGTGGAGCCAAGCTCTTCGTTTTGATGGTCAGAGCCTTTGCAGACAACATCGATATTCCCGTCTCTCTTCACGTTGACCACGGCAAGGATTTCAAGATTCTTATGGCCGCTATCAAAGCGGGATATTCGTCGATAATGATCGATGCTTCAGAGTATCCATTTGAGAAGAACATGGAAGAAACTAAGAAAATGGTCGAAATCGCCCATAGCGTGGGCGTTTCTGTGGAAGCCGAGCTTGGCAGGCTAGTAGGCATTGAAGACAATGTAGTCGTTGAATCTCATGAAGCGGCACTTGTAGATCCGCAAGAGGCTAAACTTTTCGTTGAGGAGACAGGTGTAGACTTCCTGGCTCCAGCAATAGGTACAAGTCACGGAGCCTTCAAATTTAAGGGTGAAGCTAGACTGGACTTTGACAGGCTAAAGCAAGTGAAGGATCTTACCGGTGTTCCCCTGGTTCTGCATGGAGCCTCTAGTGTTCCAGAAGATATTAAGAAGCTCGCGGAAGAGTACGGCGCCGACTTCAAAGGAGCCAAAGGTGTACCGTCTGAAATACTTACCGAATCAGTAAAGTACGGTATTAACAAAGTGAATACCGATACGGATTTGCGCATGGCTTTCATTGCTTCCCTCAGAGAGTATCTTGCGAAGAATCCAGGAGAATTCGACCCCAGGAAGTACTTCAAGACACCTAAAGAGCTCGTGAAGAATATCGTGAAAGATAGACTTAGACTTCTTGGTTGCTCAAATAAGGCTTGAAGGGGGTTAAGAATGAAAATCCTTGTTATAAACTGCGGTTCTTCCTCTATAAAGTATCAGCTGCTCGATGCAGATAGCGAAAACGTTCTCGCCAAGGGCTTGCTCGAGAGAATAGGCATAAGCGGTTCAAAACTTACCCACAAGAAAGGCAACGAAAAGTTTGAGTTCGATAAGGACATCTCCGACCACACCCAAGGACTGGCGATGATCATTGACGCCCTCAGAGACGAAAAGACGGGTGTGTTGAGGAATGTTGCCGAGATTGAAGCCGTAGGGCACAGGGTTGTTCACGGTGGCGAGCGATTCGCTTCATCGGTTTTGCTTGATGATGAAGTACTCAGAGAGGTTGAAGCGAACAACTTCCTCGCCCCACTACATAATCCAGCAAATATCGAAGGTATTATCGCTGCCAAGAAGATACTCCCGACTGTTCCACATGTTGGAGTATTCGATACAGCCTTTCACCAATCGATGTCAGAGGTATCTTATCTCTATGCCCTGCCATACGCTCTCTATAGGAAGTACAGAGTTAGGCGGTACGGTTTTCACGGTACGAGCCATAGATACGTTGCAGAAAGAGCGGCAAGGCTTCTGGGTAAACCGCTGAAGGAGTTGAAAATCATCACCGCACATATAGGAAACGGAGCTTCGGTAACTGCTGTGAAGTTTGGCCGTTCTGTAGACACCTCAATGGGATTTACCCCCCTTGAAGGGCTCGTGATGGGGACCCGTTCGGGCGATCTTGACCCGGCAATCATACCTTTTCTTCAGGAACAGGAAGGGCTTTCCGCTGGAGAAGTCAATAGTCTTCTGAACAAAGAGAGCGGAATGCTGGGCCTTACAGACAGACAGTTCAGCGATATGAGAGATATCGAAGTGCGCGCCAGTGAAGGAGAACCCATCTGTAAAAGAGCACACGATGTCTATGAGTACAGATTGGCGAAATATATAGGTGCTTACGCCGCGGCGATGAACGGTGTCGACGCAATAGTCTTCACAGCTGGAGTAGGTGAAAACAGCCCCTATTTGAGGGCAAATGTTGTAAACGGATATCTAGGATATCTTGGAGCGACTCTTGACGTCGAGAAGAACAACTGTCGTGGCTGTGAGATAATCATTACTACACCAGACTCCAGAGTCAGCGTGATGGTAATCCCGACCAATGAGGAATTGGTTATCGCAAGAGATACCAGAGAAATAGTCTCCAAGGGTCTCAAAGAGCTGAAACTCTGGGAAGACTGACGAAGGGTGATGAGCGTCTATACGCGAAAAGACTTTCGAAGGTGATTTTAAACTAGCAGAAAAGGGTAAAGAATCCGAGCGTTTCTATATAGTGCAATCGGGCGGGATCATTCTAAAGAGAGAAGCCGGTGATGATACTGTATTTATGGCCGGTGACCTTGTGGATCCGGTAACTCTGATTGGCACTCGTCATAGTGGCGATCTTCTGACGATCGGTAGTACAACTCTACTGGCTGGAAACAGAGAAGAGTTACGTGAACATCTTGTCACAGGATGCGAAAGACTGAGAAGAGCCTTTTACAGCGTAACCAGAGACATGGTTCCGGCCGACAGAACTAAGAGCAAAGGCATTACCGAATACCTCGAGCAGTTGACCGGTTTCAAGCAGCACTGGCTTGAGGCTTATCCCCCTCTCCTGTTTGGTGAAAAATCTCTATATCGAAAGGGTATAAAGCTTTTGGAGCGCAGAGACTACATAGAAGCCGAGAGTGTTCTGAAGCTGTACCTTGATCAGTTCGTGAACTCTCCGCTGGCCCGTCCTGCAAAGCTTTACTATGCCGTCGCCTGTCTTCTTAACGAACGTATAGACACTGCACTGGATCTTAGCCTTGAGATCTTTGCAGAAGAGAAAGGGGAACTCGCCTCTATTGCCAGAAGACTCATCTCTTATCTTGGGCTCTTCGAAACCTCATACAGAATACTACACAGGAGTCCGGGTTATAGTGCTGAGCTATTCAGGAATCTGGTAATTGCTTTTGGCGATAGGATAGTAGAGACGGACAGTGAGTTAGTCCTTTTTGAAGAAGGTAGAAAAATCGAAGGCGTTGCAGTACTTGTTGAGGGTCAAATCAAATGCTTCAAGAACAGTAGCAAGAAGCCTTCGCTAGTTTTTACCCTCAATCCTCCGGATTCTATAGGCGAGATACTTTCTACTGTCGGCAGTCTGTGCGATGTCACAATCGTAGCGGCTGAGAACTCAAAGCTCTTTATCATTGAACGCGATGCTTTCTTTGACTATATTATCCGTAAGTTTCCATGTGAAGGGTTCAAGCTCATGGAGTATTTTCTTAGGTTCTCTGAAGAACTGAGGGACCTTTAGATCCCTCAGTTCTTCAGAGAATCAGTGTATTCTAAAAACCAATTCTGTTTGAATAAGCAGCACTTCCGTAAATCCATCCGAAGCAGCCAAGTAAAGGGGGTCATCTTCGGGAACAGTCGGAAAAAGGACGACCATTTCCATCTTCCTGGCAATATCGCATATCGCATCCAAAACGTCCCCAAAGTCTTTTTCGTGAGATGGACCGGCATCCATTACATATAGAACATTCTCTTTTCTTCCCCAGACACAGTATCCCTGCTCTCTGCCCTCGCCGTCCACTATTAGGTCAAAGTTGTAGAAAGTCAGGTGCGGAAAATTCACCGGCTCCCGCTGCCAATCAGGCGCTCTCTTGAACACGCCCATCACCTCTAAAGCCTTCTCCATAACGGCACCACATGTTGAAGACTTGAAAGAAAAATCGCCT
>LVBU01000643.1 GCA_001603185.1 Thermotogales bacterium Thermo_02
CTTTACTAATATAAATAGGATTTAATCTCTCTATTATTGAGGTTTATAGTTCGATGCGGTTGGTCGCGAAGTGCTCTTATCTCTCGATCAATTCTACTCTGGCCTTCGCAAAACCATCTAGAGTCTCTCGGACATCGCCACTTCGAGCCTCGACTCCCTTTGTAGCATTGAGTACAACGTTTACCTTGAATCCGGCCTCAAGGGCATCGTGAACCGAGTACTTGAGGCAATAATCAAGAGCCAGACCGCAGATATCGAGTTCAGCTATACTAAGAGCCTTTAGCAACGAAGCAGTTCCGAGATCTGCTCCGTTGTTTTCTTTGAAGACAGAGTAGCTATCCACTTCTGGATGTGTTCCCTTTCTCACTATGTAGTTGAAACGATAGCTTTCCACATCAGGGTGAAACTCAGCTCCATGACTTCCCTGTTGACAGTGAGCCGGCCACAACACCGGACCTATACCTGCGTCATTGTCATATGGCGTGAAGGGATCCTTTCCATGGTTTACGGCGAAACTCATATGACTTGGAGGATGCCAGTCCTGACCGGCAAGTATAAGGCGGTAGGCAGGATCCCTCATTACCAAAAGTGCCGTAAAGCCCCTAGCTTAAGCCTGTCTCTTATACACATTCTGACGCTGC